>DAMCDT010000010.1:12065-25331 GCA_032058265.1 Tannerellaceae bacterium | reverse complement strand
TCACTTATCAGGCCCGCATATATGTCACTTTGCCGGTCGTATTTTGGATAAAAATTCTGTGTACGATATCCGTTGCCCGCTTCCGAATAGGGAACGTCACCATATAAATCGGTAATACGGTGGAACAGGAATGACTTCCAGATCAAAGCGACAGCATACGTATTTGTAAATTTATCATCGGCTTCCACGAGATTTATCAATTCCTGGATGTTTTTGATCAGGGTAGAATATGTATCCGTGAAGAAGATACCCAACGTTTCCGTTTCAAGATATTTGTCTCCAGCCATTTCATTCAGATCCAGCGAGGCGGTCTGTTGTACCATCATCATGCAATAACCTACCTGTGTTCTTTTGGCCAGCCCTTCATTTGTCGTATATAATTGTGTATAGGTTAGTAGTGGCCCTGGCTCTATGCTACTGCTGTTATTAGGATTTATATTTTTATCTTCAAAATCGCATGAAGTTATAAATGCCAGCGTAAGTAACAGAACTGTTATTTTTAATGTATATCGTATCATAACTTATATGCTTTTAAAATTGAATATTAAGATTAACACCCCAACTGCGAGTAGCCGGAAGTCCGAATTGTTCCAATCCCTGCTCATTTCCGTTAGTGTAGCTGGATTCGGGATCGACTAAGGGAACCTTGCTATACAGTGTCCATAAGTTTCGTCCTACCAGTGATACCATAACATTGGATAAGCCCGCTTTATTAATTAGTATCTTGGGAAGTGAATAACCTATGGATATCTCCCGTAGTTTGACGAACGAGGCATCGTACACAAACTCTTCCGTAATATTGTTCGCCAGGTTCATGTAATATTCCATAGCAGGCACAGCTTTGTCATTGGGCGAACCGTCTCTTTTTACTCCTTTCCCGATAACGCCTCCTTCGCGTCCTTCCAACGTATTTTTACTGGTTCCGAGATAAGTCGTCATATTATTTGTTCCAGAGAAAATACTTCCGCCGAATTTACCGTCGAATAATATGTTGAAACTAAAGTCGCGGTATCTGAAATTATTACTGAAACCCAACGTATAAGGATGAACACTCTCACCCAGTTTCTTAATTTCACCTTTAATAGGATATCCGTTTGCATCGTATATAATATTGTTGTTCTCGTCTCTTTCATACGAGTAGCCTTTTATAATGCCGTAAGGCTCTCCAACTTCCTGGTATATGAATGCCGGACTTCCCTGGTCACCCGCTGCCCCTGCACGTGCGGTAGCCATAATAAAGCTGTTCACATTGTCAGTTATCCGCTTTATTTCACTCTTATTATATGAGAAGTTGAACGAACTATTCCATTCAAACGCCCTTGTCCTTACAGGTGTACCTGTAAGTAGTAATTCTATTCCCTGGTTATTTATTTTTCCTGCGTTGATCAAAACATTATTATATCCGGAGGCAGAAGAAATTTGTGCGGTAACAATATCATCGCTTGTATTTCTGATATAATAAGTAACATCCAACCCTAAGCGGTTGTCGAGCATGCGGAAATCGACCCCCGCTTCGTAGGCCGTTGATTTTAATGGCTTAAGGTTCAGGTTAGGTATGGTCGAAGTATTGATCGAACCTGTCGGATAACCGTTAATCGCCTCGCCATAAGCATACGTTAATGCGAGGTTGTAAGGAGAAACAGCTCCTCCCGATTGCGCCCACGAGCCTCTCGCTTTCAAAAATGAGATCCAGGAGGGAAGGGTAACCAGGTCGCTAATGATAAGTCCCAGTCCCACAGAAGGATAAAATACATGATTAGGCGTGCTTTTTCCCTTTAACGATAAAGCGGAAAACCAGTCGTTTCTTCCTGATACCGTAAGGAAAAGCAGATTGTTATATGATACTTCCGCCTGCCCCATTACAGAATTTATATAATGTTCCGAGCGGGATTTACCTCCGCTTGTTGTCTCCGTATTTCCGATTACATTAAAGTTAGGCTGGATAAAACGCGAGCCGTAAGCGCTAATGTTCTCGTACCACGAAACCATACTGTTCCATCCGGCAAACGCATTAACCGACCATACATCCGAAAAACGGTTTGTATATCCCAGAATAGCTTCTGCGTTGAATTCTCCATTGAATGAAGAGTTGGTGCTTATATTACCTTCTTTCAGATACCCTGTTCCCTTGGGGGTAGTACTTTCCGCCCGGCGGTAGATCATATCACCACCCGCTTTTCCCCTTAGAAACCAGTTGTCAGTGATCTTATACTCCAGTTGCAATGAACCCAATACCCTGTCTTTCGAATCTTCCTGATGCCTTTTATGGGCAATAAAGTATGGATTGGCAAAATAAACATACAGGTCGGACAATAACATTTCATCGCCGTTTTCCCTTACTGCAGGAGACAACGTGCGGATATCAATACTGGGAGGAAGTGTCCACAGCAGTACGTTTCCGTTGCTTGAATAATCGTTGACGTTCTGCCTGTTCTTAACCCGTTCGCGCATATACATAACATTTGCCTGCAATGTAATACGCTTGGTCAGCTCGGCGGTAAGATTTAAAGAAACGTTGTTACGGTTTAGTTTCGAACCGGGAAACAGGTCATCGTAACGCTGATCTCCTACGGAAAGGCGGTACTGCGCTTTTTCCGATCCTCCTGAAACCGATAATGTATTATTTAATGACCACGCATTATCATAGAAATTAGAAAAATTATCCTTTCCGGCTGCTACATACGGGCGTTCCACACCGTCGAACTGTATCACATTCGATCCGTCCAGTTTAGCTCCCCAGCTTGCGGGACCGCTCAAAAACGCCATTTCCAGATTTGTCGGCGCGACTCCGGAGATACCTTGTCCGTACTGATACTGAAAATCATCTGTATTAACGATAGGCCTGTCCAGCGTGAACGAACTGTTTAGTTCAACCTTAACTTTACCTACGGTTCCTTTCTTTGTTGTAATAACGATTGCTCCGTTGGCAGCTCTCGAACCATACAAAGCAGCGGCAGTACCGCCTTTCAGCACTGTCATGCTCTCGATATCATCACTGTTGATGGAAGAAATTCCATCCCCGTTGTCCGTACCTCCCCACAAACCGGCTTGTCCGTAACCACTATTGTCGATAGGTATGCCGTCTACCACGTAAAGAGGTTGATTGGAACCGAAGGAACCGTTACCGCGAATGGTAATCCTGCTAGATCCCATGGCGCCTGTTGCAGGTTTTACCACGTTTACCCCCGCTACTTTCCCCGCTAGTCCTGCGGCTAAGTTCGAGTCTTTTATCCGGAAAGCATCGTCCTTTAATTCTGTTACCGAATAAGCCAGCGCTTTCTTTTCACGTTTGATGCCCAACGCGGTTACCACTACCTCATCGACCGCCATCGTGTTTTCTTTTAACACAATAAACATCGGTTCGGAAGTTGCTGTTATTTCAGCCGTTTCATACCCTATATATGATATTTGGAGAACAGAACCCGGAGAGGTTTGAATAGTGAACTTTCCATCCATATCCGTAACTGTTCCGGTTAAACTGTTTTTAATACTGACACTGGCTCCAATAACAGGAACCTGCTGTTCATCGACCACCTGGCCCGAAACGGTATGCTGCTGTGCTTTTACATATAATGAAAAGATCAACAACATACATACCATATACACAAGATTTCCATAATTTCTCATCATAATTGAAAGTATTGTTTTAAGATTTTAGCCAAATATAGCACAAACAGATATGCCTGTTATCCATAAAACAACAAATGGGATAAACGAAACTTATTTGGTATAAATGGTTATATGCCTTTACCTTCTATTCAATGCCAGTGGCGAACGGTAAATAAAAAGGGGTGGATATGTTGTGTCTTATCCGGAATAGGACGTGAGCAAATAAAAATAGCTAACGCGTGAAATAAATTTGCCCGTATCCCATTTGGTAAAAGCCCGTCAAGTGAGTTATATCATTTAAAACACACTTATAACACGCTTAAAACATGCTTTATTTAGCTGATAATTGGGATGTTATGACACAGTGTTCGAAATTAAGAAAAAAAATAAAATTGCCGTGTTTTTATTGATTCGAAATAAGTAGTAATTTATATTCCTGAAATATACAGTAACTACTATGGATTTGATTACCGGGAATAGAGGAAAATGTGTTTAATCAAAATAGTTGAGGAGTTTCAGCATCGTCAATAAGTCTTTTCGCTTCTTCCACCATGTACATAGTTTGGCACTTTGGGCAATACATATAATATTCGTAGTAGTAATTTTGTGAAGGCTTCTTATTTTTCTTTTTAGGTGTTTTTTTTACAACGGGCGTATTGCAATGCCTACACAGATCTCCTTCGTTCTTGATTTTTCCGGAAGAGGTTGATTTATCTGATTTAACTGTTTCCTGAGGATAATAGCCTTCATCTTTAAGAAGGTTGTCTGATTTTATGGCTTCGGATGCTAAATAATCACATCGTTCATTCTCCGGATGGCCATTGTGGCCTTTTACCCAATGGAATTTAACTTCATGTTTTGAAATCAGTTCCAACAGTCTGTCCCATAAATCAATATTGATTGCCTTTTCGTTTTTATTTCTGTACCAGTTATTTTCTTTCCATTTTTTTGCCCATCCTTTTTCAATGCCGTCCATTACATAGCGGGAATCCGTATAAACATTCACATTGGATTTTTTCTTTAATTTCTCAAGTCCTGTGATGACACCTAACAATTCCATCCGGTTGTTGGTGGTCATCTCATAACCCTGTGAGAATTCTTTCCGGTAGCCTTTCCATGAAAGAATAATCCCGTAGGCTCCTTTTCCCGGATTGGGTTCTGCTCCTCCGTCAGAAAAGAGATCGATGTCGGGCATTTCTTCTGATTTATCCATAGTAATGCAAGTCATAAAGTGTAATTATGGAGTTCAAAGGTAATAATTATCACGCAAAAAGAGCTGCCTGAAACAGCTCTTTATTGTATCTTTCTTTTAATCGGATTCTTACCACATTAAAACGATATGGAAAGTTTCGGTATCGGGCGATATCTGTGTATTAAAGTCGGAATAAGTGATATAAAACCGTATGCTTCCGGGAGAGAAGTCGAAGTCGTAGGTTTGTGTCCATAAGAACTCTATGCCTCCCTGTTCATCACCCATGTGTAGAACGAACGGTAATCCGTTTTTTACGTTTTTATAAGTTTCAATATAACCGATGACCGTTCCATCTCTGTAAATATCATTAGAAAGTTGTGGAATATCGATATCTGCGAAAAAGTAAGTATTCAGATCTCCCGCGTTGCCTGCCAACATCCAATCGGACTTATGAATGGTAAAAGAGGTTGTGTACCAATTGGCTCCGTAACCGGGTTCACCTTCGGGTCCTGATGGCCCCATCGGACCCTGGGGTCCCATTGGCCCTTCACATGCGATAAGAGTAATCGTTGCTAACAAAATAAAAAATATCCGTTTCATGATTGTAATATTTAAAAGTGTAACAATTAACGTCTTCCTGCCTGTCTGCTGCTACTGCTGCTACTTGTACTGCTTGATGAGCTTCTGGCTTCTGAACGTTGTCTTTCTTGTGATTCTCTTTGCCGACGGGTTTCAGTCTCACGCCTTTCACGTTCCTGCTTTTCTTGTGCCTCCTTGCGTTCGCGCTCTTGTCTTTGTTGGGTTTCGCGTTGACGGCGAGCTTCTGCTTCCCGGTTTGCTGCTTCGCGTCTTTCGCGTTCCTGCTTTTCCTGCGCTTCTTTACGTTCGCGTTCTTGTCTTTCCTGTGCTTCGCGTTGTCGGCGAACTTCTGCTTCCCGGTTAGCTGCTTCGCGTCTTTCGCTTTCCTGCTTTTCCTGCGCTTCTTTACGTTCGCGCTCTTGTCTTTCCTGTGCTTCGCGTTGTTGGCGAGCTTCGGCTTCACGATTGGCTGCTTCGCGTCTTTCGTTCTCTTGTCTTTGCTGAGTTTCGCGCAAACGTTGTGCTTCTGCTTCCCGGTTCTGCCGTTCTTGTTTTTCCTGTATTTCTATCCTTTCGCGTTCCTGCCTTTGTTGGGTTTCGCGTTGACGGATTGCTTCCGTTTCCCGGTTTTCATTTACTTGTGTTTCCTGTGTCACGGATTGACGAGGTCTGTCAGCTTCATTAGGTTGGAAGGTTTGTCTCCAATTTGTTTCCCGGTTTGTAATTTCCCGCCCGGCTGATGGTGTTTCTTTCCGTTGCCTTGTTTCAATTTCACTATTACCGCTTACGCGTCTTTCATTTTCAATTCTTTCTTGTGCACGGATGCGCTTTCTTTCATTTATTTCTTGTTCTTCTTTTTTTATCCATTCTTCTTTTTCCCGCGCTCTACGTTCTGATGCCGAAGGTTGTATCGGCCTTTCGGAAGACCTGACGGTATTAGATACCGGAGGTTGAGTAAATCTACCGGGATCCGGACGTTGAGAACTTCTTACGGGTTCGGGGACAGGCTCAACAATTGGAGGAGGCTTCGGCTTGTTTCCACCCGGTGGACGCGGTTTATGAGGTGGACGCTTGTTTTCATTCCATATAATAGGAGGAGTATATATATAAGAAGGATAATAATATTCTGTTATATAATAATCGTTAGTAGGGTAGAAATAATAATCATCATAATAATAAGAGTTATAATTATCAATATATAAAGGGGAATAATCATCATCATAATATTCTTCATCGTAAATGATCTCTGATCGGATATCGTCGTATTCAGGAAATAAGGGAGGATAAAATTCTTTATCTAAAGTTGTGAGTGATTCACTTTTGCCTGTATATAAATTACTTTCACCTTGTTCCTGGCCGGAAGGAGTAACTTCTTTCTTAGAAGTTTTCGCACTCGATTCTCTTTTAACAGATGCAGGGTTTGAAATCTTAGTTGCATGATTTATGATCTTGGAAGTGGGACTGCCATTTGTATCCTGTTCAATAGTAATTACTGAATCCTGTATGATCTGTATGCTATCGCTTTGTGGAGTAGGGCCACGCGTATTCTTTTTACAACTGATTGCGAAAAGGAAAATACCTGCGATTGATATAAATAAAATTGTCCGTTTCATATTGGTAAATTTTAATAAGGTTTATGCCCAATTTATTAAATCACATTCCGCTGAATGTGCGAACAAAAGATATTATATCGATCGATACGTATGTTACTAAAAGACGCGCTTTACAAAAACTAGCTATGTGTGTTTTCTTATTTTTTAGACTATATGTCATAATATAGGTTTAATGAAAAACATTTTATTTTTCAAATAATATAAATTCTAAAAAGACGTTTTTACGTAAATGGAAACAAATTACAAACATGAGGAACTAAAAGATCTGCTGGATATCACAGCAACACGTTTCAATACTGCCGAATTTATCGAAACAGACCCTATCCAGTTCCCCCGGAAATACACGATAAAACAGGATATCGAAATATCTGCTTTACTGACTGCTACCATCACTTGGGGAAAACGCAGCATAATCCTGAAATCTGCTGCTAA
The DNA here is from genome assembly GCA_032058265.1 of Tannerellaceae bacterium. Taxonomy (GTDB): domain Bacteria; phylum Bacteroidota; class Bacteroidia; order Bacteroidales; family Tannerellaceae; genus DFXE01. The sequence goes on along the minus strand of DAMCDT010000010.1, from coordinate 17,906 downwards.
AATGCACAATATAATGGGAAGTTACCCTTACGATTATATAATGGAGAAAGGTTATGAACGCTTAAACCAGTCAAATATACACCGCACCTTCTTTGAAGAAGATATGGCTTATATATGCCGAGGGCTACATAATATTTATAAGCAATACGATAGCTGTGAAACTTTATTTAGCTCCGCATTGAAACAAGATAATGATTTATGGAACGGAGTCCATGTTTTTCGTGAATATATAAGAGCAGCCAATTCAAAAGAGTTTACTAAGAGTTTGAAACATATTTCAAATCCGGTAAACTCCGCCTGCAAACGACTTCATCTGGCCCTGCGCTGGTTAGTAAGAAATGATGGTATCGTTGATATAGGCTTATGGAAAAATATACCACCTTCTTTGTTGCAAATACCTTTAGATGTACATGTTGCCGCAACTTCCCGCAAACTAGGATTGTTAGAAAGAAAGCAGAATGACCGTAAAGCGGTGGAGGAATTAACGATCAATCTGAAGAAATTCAATGCCGATGATCCGATACTTTATGATTTTGCTTTGTTTGGTATGGGTGAAAGTAAATCCATATCTTTGTATTGACTAAAAGATGATAGGTATGGAAGAATATGTTTTGCAAATAATAGTGTCTGGTGTGGTTCTTTTATTAGTACCCATTTCCAGATATATTTCATATAAATTGGTTGTAAAGTACGGCCAATTAATGAAAAAACCGAAGGCAAGAATGATTCAAATCAAGCAGATCATAAATATCCTGATCAATATTACCTTAATTTGCTTATTAGCTATTATCTGGGGAGTAGAGCCTCATAACCTGCTTATCGGATTATCTTCCATCTTTGCCGTAATTGGTGTTGCTATGTTTGCACAATGGTCTATCTTAAGTAATATCACCGCTGGCATAATAATGTTCTTTTCTGCTCCATTTAGTGTGGGTGACAGGATACGTATTGTTGACAAAGACCTGCCGATTGATGCTACCATTGAGAATATACAGTCGTTTTACACTCATATCCGGACAGAAGAAAATGAACTTATAGTACTTCCAAACAACCTTTTCCTTCAAAAAATCATATCAGTAAAGGATTCCAAAAATAAAATTACAGAAGAAATTTAAAAGAAATTTTTTGTCAACATAATAGCCGTAATATGCCTTTATATAGCAAATTACGGCTTTGTTTATATTTGGAAAATCGCCTTCTTTTTTATTTTCCAGCTTTTTTTTTATAAATTCCTAAACCATTGTGCTGTTTATTTGTTTTATATATACAAACATGAAGATTTAATAAAACAAACACATAGGTTAGTCTGAGAGGGAACGCTTGTGAAAGTATTCCCTTTTATTTTTATTTAGATCCTTCCCCAACAAAATTATTAGATTTATGTTTAAATAGAATATTGAAGGAGGTGAGGCTTCCATAAGATCTTGTTATATATTGTTGCAGGGTGATCTTTTCCTCATCACTTATATTGCTGGAGTTTATTTTTTGTTCCAGCACCCTCAATCTATCGCGGATCATAATGATCTTATTGAAGAAAGTGGATATAGGCATTTCATAAGGCTTGAGTTCCGGATTAGCAGATTTTAATATAAGAGTGCCTCCTGCCCATTTATCTGCAATAGAGACGGTTTCCTGAATATCCGAGAATCTCCGTAAAATCCGGATTAATGTTTGTTCAATCATTTCAAAGCTAACCAAATCATCGTCCGGTAACAGAAGGTCTATAATTTCAAGACCATCGTAATTCCGGGCAATCTCCCGGTTACCATGTTCCATAAAAGTAATCAAATAACTATTTGATTTAACCTGTATCACAACACCGGGGCCGTAATCCTTATGATTAACGCGTGAACCGATCCCTAAAACTTCGTTTTCCATACTATTAGATGTTTAAAATATATTTATTTCTTTACTCTTTCTGATACGGATTGTTGTGTATCAAGGGCATTGCCCTGCAATTCGACATATTCAACACTGATCGAGTTATTAGGTTTCGCCTTGACATACAGCGAATTTAACGTGGCAATATGTTTGTCAATTTCCATTAAACAAACATATTTCCCGCCTTTTTTACTGATCGTTAATGGTCTTTTAGGATAAGCATTGAGTGTAATCTCACAAGTATCATCTCCTTCTGAAATAAGTTTATACCCATAAGCGAACTTATCCTCAATAACACTTAAACCATTCGTTTTACCGGGATTCTTTTCACGGTTCAACCAATAGACATTTAATGGATGTTTTGTGTTCAATTTACCGTCCTGAAGGTTTACATCGTAACAAACTAAATTATTATTCTTGCTTCGGGCAATATAGAATAGCCTTTCTTCTGTCGGATAGGTATCATCTTGTGCACTTATTAATAAGGGGAAGGAAATGAAAAGAGTAAAAATGAAGGTAAAAACTTTTACCTTCATTTTTAATATATCCTGGCGAAATGTTACTTTTCTGTCGTTCATTATTCATTCAAACGTGTATTATAATTGACAAAAATACGTATAAATCCTAAATGTATAACGGAAAGAAACGTAAAGAATAGGATTAACCTTTATTTTAACAGGTCTTTTAGTAACGGCATATCCTTTACATCGTATCTTCTCTTAAATGCTTCTATTTCCTCCGGGCTGAATAAATCGGGGTCTAATATGAATGCTTCAGCAGGAAAAGGACGCTTATTGGCTATTTTTATATCGATCACCACCGGAACTTTACTAATTGAAGCTTCGTCGAATACCTCTTTCAGTTGTTCTCTTCTGGTAACACTAAAGCTTTTTGCTCCCATCCCTTCGCCTATTTTAGCATAGTCGGCTCCGGTGAGGTCAACTCCATATTTAGGTTGACGTGTGTCCTCCTGCTCTGCTTCAATAAATCCGAAGGAATCATTAGAGAATACAACATTGATAACAGGTAAATTATATCTTACCTGAGTGATAACATCCTGCATAACCATAGCAAAGCCACCGTCGCCACTTAATGTAAATACCTGGCGGTCGGGATAACTTAATTTGGCGGCAATTCCGCCGGGAACCCCATAACCCATGGTCGCAAAAAGCCCTGATGTGGTGAACCGTTGGTTTTTTCCGTTCATATCTAATAAGCGGATGGCGTGAATGGTTACATTACCAACATCGGTTATAAAGATCGCATCTTCACTAGCAATGCGGTTGATCTCCTTGAAAACAGGTTCAACGCGTAACGGCACATCATCACTATCCTCAAAACTATGAAGCCAATCCATCCAGTTACGGTGGTTTGTACGGTTTGCTTCAAGGAATTTAGTTACCGGACGTTTTTCGCCTTTTTCAATTAATTGTTTCATGGTTTCTTTAGCATCCCCCAGAATGGCCACATCTGTCCTATGACGGCTTCCGAGTTTAGATGCATCCATATCTACCTGAATAAATTTGGAATGTTCGGGGAAGAAGAAACGGGCAAACGGAAAATCACTTCCGATAAACAGTATCAGGTCTGATTCTTTCAAAGCTTCATTGGCAGGCTTTGTTGATACCCTGGCGGCCATTCCCATAAAATTTTCCGTATCGTCAGGAATGATACCTTTGGCTAAAACCGATAAGACAATAGGCATTGAGAAATGCTCTGATAAGGCAATGATTTCATCTTTAGCTCCACGCGCACCTTGTCCAACATAGAGAACAGGCCTTTCCGATTGTTTTATCAATTCAACTGCTGCCTGTATATCTTTAGGATCCGGCATAATAATTCCTGTGCGGTAGTTCTTTGCTGATGATACTTCCTTAAAAGGTATATCTACATAGCCATAATCGACCGGGATAGTAACCACTGATACTCCTTTGTATTCGTACGCTTTCCGTATGGCTTCATCTATTACAAAAGGAATACTTTCGGGTGTCATAACAGTCCGGTTGTATACACTTACGTCTGTGAACATCGGATTTTCATTCATCTCCTGAAATGCATTATAATTCATGGCTGTAGATGCTACCTGTCCTACCAAAGCAAGAACCGGAACGTGGTCTAACTGTGCATCATATAAACCATTGAAAAGATGAGTTGCACCTGGTCCGGCCGTACCGAAACAGACACCAATCTTGCCAGTTAACTTAGCATCGGCTGCCGCCGCAATAGCTCCTGTTTCTTCGTGTCTGACCTGAATGAAACGGATACTATTTTGCTTGTCATAAAATGCATTCATCGTAGAATTGAATGAACCTCCCGGGATACCATAAACATGATCTACACCCCAACTCTCTAATACGTTTAGCATGGCTAAACCCGATTTAATCATTTGTGCCATATATAATTTATTATGAATTCGACCTTATATAAATGGTTTCGATATATACATAACATTTGGTGATAGAGATTGTTTTTATCTACTTTATAAGGACGTTTTGCGGATAGTAGGTTTGTAAATTTTAAACGACGTACATTACTTTTTTATTTCATGTACGTCATTTCATAAGTTACGCAGGATATTTTCTGCTAAAATGTTTCAAAATGGATATAGAAAACGATGAATTCTCGTTTTTGAGTACATTTTCTTGTTATCTTTGGCACAGTATTTTTTAAACCTTTACAAATGAATGAACAAATAAAACAAATCGCTGAACGTTTGGCTGGTTTACGTGATGCCCTGGAAATTACACCGGAAGAAATGGCGAAAGCATGTAACCTGACAACAGAGGAATACCTGAAACTTGAAACAGGTACGGTAGATATTTCTGTAAGTATATTGCATCAGATATCACAAGCGTATGGTGTGGAATTAACGACTTTAATGTTTGGCGACGAACCGAAGATGAGTAGCTATTTCGTTACCCGTAAAGGGAAAGGTATCGCAGTGGAACGTACAAAGGCATACAAGTATCAATCGCTTGCCGCCGGATTTACCAACAGAAAGGCCGATCCTTTCCTTGTTACCGTCCACCCAAAACCGGAAGATGAGCCTATTTATTTGAATTCTCATTCAGGGCAGGAATATAATCTTGTCTTAAAAGGACGTATGCTGTTTCAGATCAATGGAAAAGATTTAATATTGGAAGAAGGAGACAGCGTTTATTTTAGCTCAGAACTACCCCACGGAATGAAAGCCTTGGATGGTGAAAAAGTCCGTTTTTTAGCAATCATATTATAATTTAAAGGAAAATCATGTTAGAAAGATTTTTAGATAAGACCACTTTCGAGTCGCAGGAAGACTTTACAAAGAACTTTAAAGTTAATATACCAGATAATTTTAATTTTGGATATGATGTTGTAGATGTCTGGGCTAATGAGCAACCAGATAAAAAAGCACTATGCTGGACTAACGATAAAGGTGAGCATATCGACTTTACTTTTGCTGAAATGAAGAAGTATTCGGATCAGACAGCTTCTTATTTCCAATCGTTAGGAATCGGGCATGGCGATATGGTCATGCTGGTTTTAAAACGACGGTATGAGTTTTGGTTTTCAATTATCGCTTTACATAAGCTGGGCGCGGTAGTTATTCCTGCTACACATTTACTCACTAAAAAAGATATTATTTACAGGAATAACGCAGCGGATATCAAAATGATCGTATGTGCTGGTGAAGAGATCATCACTAAGCATATAATGGAGGCGATGCCGGAATCTCCTTCTGTGAAAACATTAGTTTCGATTGGTCCCGTTATTCCTGAAGGTTTCGAAGATTTTCATAAAGGCATTGAGCATGCGGCTCCATTTACAAGACCTGCAAAGAAAAATACTAATGAGGATATGTGCTTGATGTATTTCACCTCCGGAACAACCGGTGATCCGAAAATGGTAACTCATGATTTCACTTATCCCTTAGCGCATATATCAACCGGAAGTTATTGGCATAACCTACACGAAGGAAGT
>DAMCDT010000010.1:6632-12055 GCA_032058265.1 Tannerellaceae bacterium | reverse complement strand
TCATTTGACAATTGCTGATACTGGCTGGGGGAAAGCAGTATGGGGAAAGCTTTACGGACAATGGATAGCCGGAGCAACTGTATTCGTATATGATCATGAGAAGTTCAATCCGGCAGATATGTTACAGATGATACAGGATTACCGGATTACTTCTCTTTGTGCACCACCTACTATCTTCCGCTTCCTGATACGTGAAGATATGACAAAATACGATCTTTCTTCATTGGAATACTGTACGATAGCGGGTGAAGCTTTGAACCCTGCTGTATTTGAGGCTTTCCTCAAACTGACAGGCATTAAGTTAATGGAAGGATTCGGACAAACAGAAACAACCTTAACTATCTGTACGTTCCCCTGGACGGAGCCTAAACCGGGTTCAATGGGTAAAGCCAATCCTCAATATGAAGTAGATTTATTACGGGCTGACGGAACACCTGCGGAGGATGGAGAGCAAGGCGAAATCATAATACGATATGCGAATGGTAAGCCGTTAGGCTTATTTAAAGAATATTACCGTGATCCGGAATTGACAAAACAGAATTGCCACGATGGAATGTATTTTACCGGTGATGTGGCCTGGCGCGATCAAGACGGCTACTTTTGGTTTGTAGGCCGTACGGATGATGTGATAAAAAGTTCCGGTTACCGTATCGGTCCGTTTGAAGTCGAGAGTGCTTTAATGACACATCCGGCAGTAGTGGAATGTGCTATCACGGGTGTTCCTGATGAAGTTCGCGGACAGATTGTTAAAGCAACGGTTATCCTTTCAAAAGAATATAAAGAAAAGGCTGGTGACGCCTTGGTGAAAGAAATACAGGATCATGTCAAAAAAGTAACAGCACCTTATAAATATCCGCGTATCATTGAATTTGTGGATGAACTACCGAAAACCATCAGCGGAAAGATACGGAGGGTTGAAATACGTGACAAAGACAAATGAAACGCATAGCCGTTAAGATTGGAAGTAATGTGCTTGCCCGTAAGGACGGTACGCTTGATATTACCCGTATGTCGGCATTGGTTGACCAGGTAGCCGAACTGCATAAGAAAGGTGTGGAAGTTATTCTTATTTCGTCAGGTGCGGTAGCTTCCGGAAGGAGCGAGATAAAAGCAGGAAAGAAGTTAGATTCCGTATCCGCACGTCAGCTTTACTCTGCTGTTGGCCAGGCGAAACTGATCAATCGTTATTACGAATTATTCCGTGAACATTCCATTATTTGCGGACAAGTGCTTACTACGAAAGAAAACTTCAGCAGCCGTACCCATTACCTCAATCAGAAACATTGTATGGAAGTCATGCTGGAGAACAAGGTGATCCCTATTGTCAATGAAAATGATACAATCTCTGTTACTGAACTTATGTTTACAGATAATGATGAATTATCCGGCCTGATAGCTACTATGATGGGAATGGATGCTTTGATCATTCTTAGTAATGTGGACGGTATATACAATGGTGATCCGAATGATCCTGCTTCATTTGTTATTCCCGAAATTGAAAATAAAGATTTGGTGCTGGATTATGTCCAGACGACTAAGTCGGCATTTGGTCGAGGAGGAATGCTTACGAAATGTTCTATTGCACAAAAAGTAGCTGATGAGGGAATCACTGTCTTTATTGCCAATGGTAAAAAAGATAATATACTTCCTGATCTTTTGAAAAAAAATAGCACGGCTGTTTTTACCCGTTTCAAACCTTCTCCCAAACCTGTTAGTAGCGTTAAGAAATGGATTGCTCATTCAGAAGGTTTTGCGAAGGGGGAAATACATATTAATAAAGGAGCAGAACAAGCTTTACAAACTCCAAAGGCAACCAGTATCCTGTTAGTTGGCGTTATTCGTATAATCGGTGATTTTGAAAAAGACGATATAGTACGGATCATTAACGAAGAAGGTATTCAGATTGGAGTAGGTCGTGCCGGATATGATAGTAAAGAGGCTAAAAATCTAATAGGTCAACGCGATATAAAACCTTTAGTCCATTATGATTATCTTTGTTTAGATTGAATTATTATGAATATTCAAAACTTATTATTACAAACTCGTGCCGCTTCCCGTTCGTTAGTTACGCTCAGCGATGAAACTATAAATAGTATCCTTTTAGATGCTGCAGATGCTTTAATACAGAATCAAATCTATATTCTTGGAGAAAATATAAAGGACCTGGAACGTATGGAACCGACAAATCCCAAGTATGACCGGTTAAAGTTAACGGAAGAACGTTTGCAGGGGATTTCCGGTGATATGCGTAATGTAGCTTCTTTATCTTCTCCTTTATATAAGATTTTAAGTGAAACTACCCATCCCAATGGTATGGTTATTAAGAAAATGAGTGTTCCGTTTGGAGTTATTGGAATCATTTATGAAGCTCGTCCTAACGTAACATTTGACGTTTTCTCGTTATGTTTAAAAAGCGGCAACACCTGCGTGCTGAAAGGAGGGTCGGATGCTGATTATTCTAACAAAGCATTAGTATCCATTATTCATCAGGTATTGGAAAAGCATCAGATAAGTCCGGCGGTTTGTACCTTACTTCCACCGGATCGTGAGGCAACAACTGCTTTATTAAATGCTGTCGGTATTGTTGATTTGATTATTCCCCGAGGTAGTAGTTCTTTAATCAATTTTGTACGGGAGAACGCACGCATACCGGTTATTGAAACCGGAGCGGGCATTTGTCATACCTATTTTGATAAAGACGGAGATAAAGAAAAAGGACAAGCAATCGTAACAAACGCTAAAGCACGGCGTGTAAGTGTTTGTAATTCTTTAGATTGCCTTCTTATCCACAAAGATCGAATAATCGATCTGCCGTTTATATGTGAAAAATTGCAGGAACATAATGTAATTATATATGCAGATGAACTGGCGTATCAAACACTTTCTGATCACTATCCTTCAACACTTCTTAAATCTGCTACGGATGAAAGTTACGGTACGGAGTTTTTAGATTATAAAATGAGTATCAAAACTGTCAGTTCCCTTGATGAGGCATCAGAACATATAAGTAAATACAGTTCAAAGCATAGTGAATGTATCATAAGTGAATCTACCGAAGCTATCTATCTCTTTCAACAGATAGTAGATGCGGCTTGTGTATATACCAATGTTTCTACTGCTTTTACAGACGGTGCTCAGTTTGGAATGGGCGCTGAAATTGGTATCAGTACACAAAAACTTCATGCCCGCGGGCCAATGGCTTTAAACGAATTAACCACCTACAAATATATAATTGAAGGCAACGGACAAATTCGGAATTGATAATAAATATAATTGTTCAATAATAAACAGAAAAATGAGAAACTTTACTAACGTACATGATATTGGTGATCTACAGATTGCTGTAAAAGAAGCTTTGGAAATAAAGAATAACCGTTTTCAGTTTAGTAATCTGGGGAAGAATAAAACCTTATTAATGATCTTCTTTAATTCCAGTCTGCGTACACGCTTAAGTACACAGAAAGCGGCAATGAACTTGGGTATGAATACGATGGTATTGGATATCAACCAGGGAGCATGGAAACTGGAAACGGAACGTGGTGTCGTAATGGATGGGGATAAACCGGAGCATATACTAGAGGCGATACCGGTCATGGGAAGTTACTGCGATATCATTGGTATACGTTCTTTCGCCCGCTTTGAGAATAAGGAAGATGATTATAATGAAAAAGTATTGAATGAGTTTATTCAATATTCAGGAAAACCTGTATTTAGTATGGAAGCTGCTACACGACATCCATTACAAAGTTATGCGGACCTGATAACCATTGAAGAATTTAAAAAGACTGCACGTCCTAAAGTTGTTATGACCTGGGCTCCGCATCCTAAAGCGCTTCCACAAGCTGTTCCTAACAGTTTTGCCGAATGGATGAATGAAACGGATTACGAATTTGTCATAACGCATCCCGAAGGATATGAATTAGATCCGGCATTTGTAGGAAAAGCACAAATTGAATATGATCAAAAGAAAGCTTTTGAAGGAGCCGATTTTATTTACGCTAAGAATTGGGCCGTATTCAATGATCCTGATTATGGGAAAGTCTTAAACAAAGACCGTAGCTGGACAGTGGATAGTGAGAAAATGGCATTAACAAACAATGCCTATTTTATGCATTGCCTCCCCGTACGCCGTAATATGATCGTTACAGACGATGTAATCGAAAGCCCGCAAAGTATAGTGATACCCGAAGCCGCTAACCGCGAAATATCAGCACAGGCTGTGCTCAAAAGGATACTTTTGAGTAATTGAAAATTGAAAATTGAAAAAGTTGAAAATGGTTTGTTCGCATTTCGTTTTCAACTTTCAACTTTCAATTTTCAATTAACAACAAAGCGGCTACGGTTTGTTGTTACACAATCGGTTTGTATTTAGGTACTAATGTTTTCATGATGATCCATCCTACAAGGTAAGCTACGGCGCAGATTGAGAAAATGATGAAGTAACCTGCTTCAATTCCTTTAAAACCCATAAATGACATATTTGTTTCAATACTGAAATCAAATAGTTTACCTGATCCGAAATTAATAAGCATTGCTCCAACGCCTCCTGCCATACCACCAATTCCTGTTACTGTGGCAATCGCCGATTTAGGGAACATATCTCCTACGGTGGAGAAGATATTGGCAGACCATGCCTGATGTGCTGCTCCTGCAATACCTATAATGATAACAGGTATCCAGTAACTGATATGTCCTAAAGGCTGGGCTAACAGAGCCAATAAGGGGAAAAAGGCAAAAATCAACATCGCTTTCATTCGTCCGGCGTACGGATTCATACCTTTCTTTTCGACAAAATAAGTGGGTAGCCAACCACCGATAAGCGATAGCATCGTTATTCCATACAAAACAAATATAGCGGCTTGCGCTTTAGGATCAGAAGATGGCATATTGTATACCGAACTTAGGTAAGCCGGAGCCCAGAACAGGTAAAACCACCATACACCGTCCGTCATGAATTTACCGATAGCAAACGCCCAGGTTTGTTTAAACTTAAAACAATCGGCAAATGATAACTTAATATGTTGTGCTTCTTCTACTTTCTCTTCTGCGGGATTTTCCGATTCTTCATCTTGCCGGATATAAGCAAGTTCAGCTGCATTAACCTTTGGATGTACTTCCGGTTTCTTATATATGAATACCCAGAATCCCATCCATATAAACCCGAGCGCACCTATTAGTATAAAGGCCATCTCCCAGCCGAAATATTTTGCTATAACAGGAATACTCAATGGTGCCAGAAGCGCCCCTATCTGAGCTCCGGCATTGAAAAGGCTGGTTGCAAAACCTCGGTCTTTTTTCGGGAAATATTCGGCAGTTGCTTTGATGGCTGCGGGAAAATTCCCTGCTTCACCTAAAGCAAGTACCAGGCGGGCGAATATGAAGAGTACAACACTTACATTAATAACTTTGCCGATATCACCAAC
>DAMCDT010000010.1:0-6622 GCA_032058265.1 Tannerellaceae bacterium | reverse complement strand
ACGGTGGCGATAGACTGACGAGCTCCTTCAAAGCCGACAAGCCAGTTGCCGGTGATAACCCCTGAAGTAGCTATACCGCTGAAAGCATGTAAGCAGGCGCCTACCGACCAAATACCAATTGCCCAGAGAAATCCTTTCTTAGTATCCATCCAATCGACAAAACGGCCGGCAAAAAGCATGCATAGAGCATAAAAACCGGAAAAGAAGGTAGTAATATACCCATAATGTACATTGGTCCAATGAAATTCAGGAGCAATAAAGTCCATCCAGGTAAGGGATAAAACCTGACGATCCAGATAATTAATCGTCGTGGCAAAGAACAACATGGCACAGATCGTCCATCTGTAATTAGTCATTTTGGCTTTCTCATGTGTAAGCATAATCATGGTATTATTAGGTGATGTTTGCGGACACAAATATACTAAGTTTATTTACTTACGCAAGAAATCACTCCATTTTGTAGATCAACCGCATCAAAATGCATCATCAGATTTTGTCGCGTCACCTATCACCCCACCCTAATCATCAGGTTGTAAGCTGTTGAGGGTGACAGGATAGGTGAAAGGAAGATGAAGGCAAATTGTTGACAAGATTTATTCTTTTTATTGTTCCGGACATGATGTTAAAAAGAAAGCTGTTACCAACCGCTTATGCCATCGTATTGGCACAGTTATGCCATCGAGAAGGCATAGCAATGCCACTGGCATGTCATTGTTGTGCCACGGCGGTGGCACAAGTCAAAAAAAGACTTAACATTCCTTTCGCCTGTCCTTTTACCCTTAACAGGATACAACCAGAAAAATGTGTGTAATGAAATGAAAAATTGTGAGTTATCCATATTTTATGTATTATTGTAATCATTTGGTAATTATGCCGATAATTGTTTAAACATTCGGAATTGAACGGTTGTTTTTCAGATTATATGGCTATAACTATATTTTATGAAAACAAGCATCGGATTAAATAATCGCGAATTGAGCTGGCTGGGTTTTAATAACAGGGTATTGCAGGAAGCACAGGATAAGAGCGTACCTTTGATACAACGCCTGCGGTTTTTAGGTATATTCTCAAACAACCAGGATGAATTTGTTAAAGTACGTGTGGCTAACGTCATGCGAATGACGCGGATACGGTTGAAGAGTGATAAATCGAAGATAGTGAAATTGACCAATGGATATGAGGCCAATGAGTTACTCGCTTTATTAAATGAGGGAATTGACCATTCACAACAGATTTTTGCCCAGACATACAAAGATGTTTTAGCGGAAATGGAAAAACAAGGAATATATATTGTTGATGAAAAACAGCTCAATAAGAAACAAGATGAATTCTGCCGTAATTTCTTCTCTACGGAGATCAGCCAATGGTTAATACCGCTTATCATACGAAAGACTACGCGTATGCCGTTTTTAAGTGATAATAAAATTTATCAGGCTATTAAAATGGTTCGCCATAATTCCAAGCAAGTCCGCTATGCGATCATACAGGTTCCGGTGAACAGGACGTGTCCACGCTTTATACAATTACCTTCGGAGAGGGGACGTAAGGATATCATTTTCCTCGACGATATTATACGTCTTTGTCTGGATGATATATTCTTTATGTTTAAGTATGATAAGATAAGCGCCCATACATTCAGGTTTATACGGGATGCTCAATTAACTGTTGACGATGATATCTCAAAAAGCCTAATTGAAAAGTTGGAAGATAGCCTTGAAGAACGCTTACACGGCGATCCGGTACAGTTAGCCTACGATAAAGATATGCCAACTGACCTTCTGGATATCATTAAATCAAAACTTAAACTATCTGATGATAAAATATTAGGAGGTGGACGTTACCACATGCTGCGCGACCTAATGAAATTTCCTGCCGTATCGCCCGATTTGGAGAATATGGAAATGGAGCCTTTAAAACATCCTGATATTAAACATCATTCAAGCATTTTGGGAGTTATACGCAAAAAAGATATTTTCCTTAATTATCCTTACCATACATTTAACCATCTGATTGATTTCCTGAGGGAAGTTGCAATCGATCCGAAGGTGAAGAAAATATTTATTACTCTTTATCGAACAGCAGAACGCTCTAAGGTAATTAATGCCTTGATCAATGCAGCCAAAAATGGGAAAGAGTTAGTTGTTCTTGAAGAACTGATGGCGCGGTTTGATGAAGAGCAAAATGTAGAAAACTCAGATATGCTGCAAAAAGCCGGAGTGACGGTCATTCACGGTTTTAAAGGCTTAAAAGTACATAGTAAACTGATTCTTGTTGAACGAAAAGAAAATGGAATAAACCGGGGATATATATATGTAGGTACAGGTAACTTCAATGAAACGACAGCACGTATTTACAGCGACTTCGGTTTATTTACAACAGATAGCCAGGCGGTAGCCGACGCAAGGGCAATATTCGACTTTCTGTTAAATACTCATAAGCATTTTACCTGTAAACGGTTGATGGTTTCTCCTTATTTCATGCGGAAACAGTTTGAAAATATGGTCGAACGGGAGATAAAAAATAAACAAACAGGAAAGAAGGCGTTTATTTACGCAAAATTTAATTCCCTAACGGATATTAAAATGATAAAGCTTCTCTATAAAGCCAGTCTGGCAGGAGTTGATATCCGTTTGATTATCCGTGGAGCCTGTTGTTTGCAGCCTCAGATTAAGGGATTAAGCGATCATATAAAAGTCATAAGTATAGTAGATAAATTTCTGGAACATGCACGCCTGGTCATATTCAATAATGGGGGAGAGGAGCAAACCTTTATCCTTAGTGCCGATTGGATGACGCGCAACCTGGATAACCGTGTAGAGGTGGGAATACCAGTGCTGGATGCTGAAATAAAACAAACCATTAAAGATATATTTGAAATACAATGGTCTGATAATGTGAAGGCTCGTGACCTGACCGTATTGGGTGAAAATAATTATGTAAAGAACAATCCTAAAAAGAAGGTGCGTTCGCAGACTGCTCTATACGATTATTATAAAGATAAATTGAATAAAAAAGACTGAATGAAATAAAAAGAAAAAGTAATATGAAGAAAGAAGTTCTTAAAAAGTTATTGGCTAATCCGGGTAAGCAGCACAAAGTTTCAGATTTTGATCCTGAATATACTGCAAAACTAACCAAACCGGAAGCTCAGGAATTGTTGAAAGAAAAAATTGAAAAGCTAAGTAAGATACAGAATAAACTATATGCGCACGACCGGTATGCCGTACTTATTATTTTTCAGGCAATGGATGCCGCAGGAAAAGACGGTACCATTAAGCATGTAATGTCGGGTATCAATCCGCAGGGATGCCAGGTTTTTTCATTTAAACAACCATCTGCCGAAGAATTAGACCATGATTATTTATGGCGTATCTATAAATGCCTTCCGGAACGAGGGCGTATCGGAATTTTTAACCGTTCCCATTATGAAGATGTGTTGGTTCAAAAGGTGCACCCTTCAATCGTTTTAAATGGAAAATTACCCCACATTATGAAAGTGGAAGATATTGACGAAAAATTCTGGGATCAACGGTACCGCCAGATAAACGATTTAGAAAGACATTTAACAGAGAACGGTACGGTAATAATTAAATTCTTCCTGAATGTATCACACGAAGAACAGGAAAAAAGATTTTTGTCACGTCTGGATGACGAATCGAAGAACTGGAAGTTCTCGGCATCGGATATGAAAGAAAGAGCATATTGGGATGATTATATGAAAGCTTATTCGGATATGCTGACGAATACTTCAACCGAAAAAGCGCCCTGGTATGTGATTCCGGCAGATAATAAATGGTTTATGAGGTACGCCGTTGCTGACATTATTTGTGACCGGATGGAAGAACTGGACCTGCACTATCCGATTTTAACAGATAAAGCGAAAGAAGAAATTGAAAATGCACGGAAAGTCTTTAATGAATCGATACAAAAAGAAGATTCTAAAAAGAAAGGAAAGAAAGGGAAAGAAGCGAATAATAAGAAATGACTATAAAGTTAATTTCACATCCTTTCCCCTGATTACATAATATAAATTCTGAAAGTGATGTACGGATTCGATGGGAATACTTAGTTTATTCCCATTTTCTGTACATAGATAAAACTTGTCGGTTGAAATGAGAATATGAAATTCCGGATGTTCCGTTTCGGTATCTTTAAATACGAAAATAGTATCGGAGAGCTTTTCGCCACCACATTTCACCAGAATATCTTCTGTTAACGGGATAGGAGCTATGTCTCTTAATTTGTGGTTTCCGTGATTGGTTTCCACGCTACTTTCCTTTACTTCCGTAATATCCGCTACCCAGATAACAGGCCTGTTATATCCGATTGGTAAATGCACTGTGCATTTTACCAGATTTCCTATTCTTAATTCTTTGGTTTCAATCACGACATTTTATATTTTTATTGTTTAGCATAAGATTTCAATCTATCAATAAAATCAGGATCCATCCAATTTCCTTCAAAGCGTTGGCCGTTAATAAAGAATGTCGGGGTTCCCTGTACTCCAAGTTCTAATCCGCTGTTTAAATCGTTTTGGACTTTGGTAACGCAATCCACACTGTCGTAGTCAGATTCGAAACGGGAAATATCCAAATTAAGTTTTTGCGCGTATTCCATAATGTTGTATTCGTTCAGATATTGTTGGTTTTCGAACAACATATCATGCATTTCCCAGAATTTACCTTGTTTTCCTGCTGCTTCAGCAGCAATAGCAGCCGATACGGCATTCTCATGTAATTCGGTAATGGGGAAGTTTCTAAAGACAAATTTCAGTTTGTCACCAAGCTTTTCCTGTGCTTTTTTTATGATATAATAAGATTTTCCGCAATAGGGACATTGATAGTCTGCATATTCTATTAATACGATGGGTGCATTTTCTGCGCCTTGCACATGATCGGTGTCATTTAATTTTACATTCATAAGGGTTGTGTTTATTATGATTATATATAACAACATGCAAGTATTCCTATTTGTTTTTATTTTATTTGAGGTTTATTCCGACAGTAAAGGTCATTTTATTTATCTTCGCAGTAATGAAACGAGGATCTGCAGATTTGCCATTACACTATGGAACTGTTCCGCCATGGTTAGCTCAACGGATGAGTTTGTTAGGAGGAACTATTGTCGAAGCTATTATCTTAGAATACGGACGTCCGGCTCTTTTGCAACGGTTGAGTGATCCGTTTTGGTTTCAATCATTAGGTTGTGTGTTAGGAATGGATTGGCATTCTTCAGGAATAACCACATCTGTTATGAATGCTTTGAAAAAGGCGGTCAATAAACGATCTGAAGAATTAGGCTTATATATATGCGGTGGACGAGGGAAATCTTCCCGGCAGACTCCCTCTGAATTACTTGAAATAGCAAACAAAACCGGACTTAATGGCGACGAGTTGGTAAAAAACAGTAAGTTAACTGCCAAAGTTGATAATAATGCTATCCAGGATGGATTCCAGTTATATCTTCACTCTTTTGTTCTAACTGCTGAAGGAGAATGGGCCGTAATCCAGCAGGGAATGAATCCTAACGGACGGATGGCGCGACGATATCATTGGCTTTCTTCTTCCCTGAAATCATTTCTGGAAGAGCCTCATACATCAGTATGTGGTAAAAACCAGGGACTAATTCTTAACCTGACGGATAAACATGCAAACCCAACCAAAGATGGAATATTGGAATTAGTCAAAGAAAATCCCGATAAACTAATGAAAGAAGTTTCGATTATTCTTCCGAATCATCATGAAGTAAGGGCTGAGGATGTTAATATGAAACGATTAGGTGCTGCTCTTATATTAGCCCATGAAACCAATGTATCGGATATGGAATCTCTTTTACTACTTAAAGATGTCGGCCCGCGTACAGTACAATCACTCACATTAGTTAGTGAAGTAATACATGGAACGCCGTCACGCTTCACGGATCCGGCGAGGTTTTCCTTTGCCCACGGAGGAAAGGACGGACATCCGTTTCCCGTTCCGACAACAACATACGATAAAACAATCGAAGTATTGGATAAAGCTATACAACAATCCAAATTAGGTCATACGGAGAAGTCGATAGCATTCAAGAATCTTTCAAAGATATCTCAGGAGATCGAGAAGAGCTATACTCCAAATGACTACTTCGACGATTGGGTACAACGAGAACGGGATACTTCCTATTTATATGGAGGTAAAACTGTTTTTGGAGACACAAAAAAACCTGTTAAGAAAAAAGATAATAATATCCAGTTACGGTTATGGGACTAATACCAAATTAATTAAACTATATTTTATGAATAAACTGTTAGCTTTACTTATTTGTACAGTTATGTTGTCTGCCTGTACTTCAAAACAAGAAAAAGAATTCTTTACAAATCCCGTTATCCATGGTGATATGGCTGATCCGACAGTAATACGTATCGGTGAAACTTACTATGCCACCGGGTCATCATCAGAATGGGCCCCTTTTTATCCTATGTACACTTCTACAGATTTAGTAAATTGGACGCAAATTGGACATGTTTTTGAAAAACAGCCCGATTGGACGCTTTCTTCCTTTTGGGCGCCTGAGCTTTTCTATTATAACGAAACAGTCTTTTGCTATTACACTGCCAGAAGAAAAACCGACGGAGTTTCTTATA
>DAMCDT010000009.1:24496-25582 GCA_032058265.1 Tannerellaceae bacterium | reverse complement strand
ATCCGGCAAACAGAAGTCGACTTCCGCGATCATCTACATGTTTTACCTTTCCCATACGATACATCAGGCACTTTATTGGCTCAAGAAATCCGGACACAGAAAGCAGCTCTTTACAAATTAAACTATAGCGTTTTAGACGATTTTGTTTTGGTATATTCTACGAAACAACTACCGTAAGATTTCCTTCTTTGGAGGCAAAAAGTTTCGGTATAAAAAACCTCTTAGGGTTTGATATAATTAACCCTCAGTCGCGGACGTTTCACTGAGGGTTATTATATTTTAAATCATTGGGAGTAGATTGTTTTTACAACCACTCTTTCATAAAGCCATCCATCTCGCCGGCGTGTTCTTCTAAACTTTGTAGCAATTTGAATTGGGCTTTTGTCCTTACCAGATTATGTTCGGGATAATGGATTTTGTAATAGGTATCACCATTGATGTAGTCGGTAAAGAAACGGACGGTTTGCATATAGGTTAGAAGGCGACCGCCATAGGGGAGCATGCTTATTTCCAATGGAGTCAGGAATGATTTGGCTGTTTCCATGTATCCGCGTGTGTAGGCTTTAAAGATGTCCATGTTAACGTTTACCTTGTCAAGGTCTTTGTCGTCTTCGGCTCCGGTGTTTGCTCCTGTGCGGATGAAGTCGCCGATATCGGAGAGTACGTATCCGGGCATTACTGTGTCGAGGTCGATCACACAAAGCACTTTACCGTCTTCGTCGAACATAACGTTGTTGACTTTAGTGTCGCAATGGTTGATACGTTTTTTCAGTTTGCCTTCGCGGTGGAGGTCTTCCTGTATGCACATGGCTTTGGCGCGTTTTTCGATTTCGTCAACCAGGTCTTTTACCTGGTCGAGACGGCCTGCAGCATTTTCTTTGATGGCGTCGTGAAATTGTTGCAGGCGAAATTCCATGTTGTGGAAATTCGGTATCGTTTCACCCAGTTCACCTTCAGGGATATCGGCAAGCATGGACTGAAAATCGCCAAAGGCTTTTCCTGCTTCATAAGATAGTTCGGGATTTACTTCTTCGTACCCTTTACTGCGTGGAATGAACAGGCATACACGCCAGTAGCTGTCGCCGT
>DAMCDT010000009.1:3263-24486 GCA_032058265.1 Tannerellaceae bacterium | reverse complement strand
AATACAGTTTACCGTCTTTAGTGGGGAGGAAGGTCAATACTTTGCGGTCGATGTCCTGTTCGCCGCGCGCTTCCAGCTTTTTGCGGATATGGGTGGTTACCTTGTGGATGTTATCCTGCAGCATATCCACATTGGTGAATATATTATGGTTGATGCGTTGTAAGATATACTTTGCTTCGCCTTTATCGGTGGTTACTTTTAAAGTGTCGTTAATATGGCCGTTTCCAAACGGTTCGGCTGATACTACTTTTTCGTTCAGTTGGAACTGGGCGAGGATTTCCAATAATTGTTCTTTTGTTTTTGCCATGGCATTTATGTATTAATTAAGTTATATGAAAGTACAAAAATAGGGAAAAACTAAAATAACCGGCGGTAATTATCTTATTATTTAGAATCGAGGTTACCCGTTGGTTCGTCCGCGAGGATCAGCACGCAATCGGTGACTACCGCACGTGCGGATGGCTACCCTTTGCTGTTGTCCGCCCGATAATTGCTGCGGGAAATGGCTGGCGCGTTTGGAGACGTTCACGCGTTCGAGAACGTTCGGTTATGAAGATCACCGACATATTGAATGCATTCGGCGTGGAAGGATATTCTTTGGAGTGGAAGATAACTTCCACCCGTTTATTTCTTATAAACAGCACGTTAAGGCAGGAAGTAAAAGGTGATAGATAGGGTTGGAAAAGCTTATAGAAAAGAATACTATGCAACCAGGAACTGTATGTTCAAACGGCCGTAAGGATAGTACTTCACTTTGATAAGAATCAATAAAAAAAGGCTTCAGATAAACCGAAGCCTTTTTAGTATAAAATTTTCAACTTTCAATTGAAATAATTGAAAATTATTTCTTGTTTCTGTTTCCGTAACGGTTCATGAACTTATCAACACGCCCTGCGGTATCCACTAATTTAGATTTACCGGTATAGAACGGGTGAGAAGTATTCGAGATTTCGACCTTTACCAACGGATAAGTAACTCCATCGATCTCAATAGTTTCTTTTGCATTGATGGTGGAACGGGTGATAAAAGTATCCTCATTAGACATGTCTTTAAACACGACCTGACGATAATTATCCGGATGAATGCCTTTTTTCATTGCTTTATATCTGTTTTTAATTTATAATTTACTAAATTATTGTTGGTAACCGAATTGGGATGCAAAGGTATAGATTAGAGTTGAACAAACAAAGAAAATGAATTTATTTTTTCGTATGAGAAGACTTTTGTGTTATTTTATATGTTTAATAGCATTCATTTTTCTGATTGTTGCTATCTTTGCGCAAGTTTATAATTATTAATAAAATAACATAATACTACAATGGTAAGTTACAAAGAATTAGGCCTGGTGAACACAAAGGAAATGTTTGCAAAGGCAATGAAAGGTGGATATGCTATCCCTGCGTTCAACTTCAATAACCTTGAACAAATGCAGGCTATCGTACAGGCTGCCGTAGAAACAAAGTCGCCAGTAATACTTCAGGTATCAAGCGGTGCGCGTAAATATGCCAATCAAACACTTCTTCGTTATCTAGCAGAAGGCGCTGTAGCTTATGCCAAAGAATTAGGTTGCCCTAATCCGCAAATCGCTCTTCACTTAGACCATGGGGATTCATTTGAATTATGCAAAAGCTGTATCGACACAGGCTTCTCTTCTGTAATGATCGACGGTTCTCATCTTCCTTATGAAGAGAACGTAGCACTTACTAAGAAAGTGGTTGAATATGCTCACCAGTATGACGTAACCGTTGAAGGTGAATTAGGCGTATTGGCCGGTGTGGAAGATGAAGTAAGTTCAGATCATCACACCTATACCGAACCGGATGATGTGGTTGATTTCGTTACCAAAACAGGTTGCGATTCACTGGCTATATCTATCGGTACTTCTCATGGAGCCAACAAATTTACTCCTGAACAATGTACACGTGATGAAAATGGTAATTTAGTTCCTCCTCCATTACGTTTCGACATCCTGGAAGAAATTGAAAAGAGAATCCCTGGTTTCCCAATCGTATTACATGGTGCTTCATCAGTTCCTCAGGAAGAAGTTGCCACTATCAATAAATACGGTGGTGCACTGAAAGATGCTATCGGTATTCCTGAAGAACAATTACGTAGAGCTGCTGCTTCTGCAGTATGCAAAATCAACATTGACTCAGACAGCCGTTTAGCAATGACCGCTGCCATCCGCGAAGTATTCTCAACTAAACCAGGCGAATTCGATCCACGTAAATATTTAGGCCCGGCTCGCGACAATGCCAAAAAACTTTACAAACATAAGATTGAAGAAGTACTTGGTTCTGCCGATAAACTGTAAAAAATATCCTTACTAGCTCTTTAAAGAGCTAATATCTATAAAAAGCTGTCCTTATTTAGGGGACAGCTTTTTTTGTTAACCTATTACCCCAATTAACCAAATTTTATTATTGATAATAGCCGGATTGTTATTCCAAAACCAAACATTTTTTAAGAAGTAATTACGAAAACTTTTTCGAATTAATCATAGCCTTTCTGCAAGAGTGTATATAGTTAATTCATTGACATTTTTTATAAAAACAAT
The DNA here is from genome assembly GCA_032058265.1 of Tannerellaceae bacterium. Classification (GTDB taxonomy): domain Bacteria; phylum Bacteroidota; class Bacteroidia; order Bacteroidales; family Tannerellaceae; genus DFXE01. The sequence continues at coordinate 21,929 of DAMCDT010000009.1, read as the reverse complement.
AGATATAAATTAAGTATCTGGTACTCATTTTAACAACCCGCCGTAAACATTTAAATAAAAAGTCCTGTTATAGCTAAATATTTTCCAAAAGTAGTTGGGTTTTACAAATGATCATAAAAAAGTTTTATTGCATGAATAAATACAGAATAGAATGCTTGGGAGCCCTCGTATTGCTGATGACATCCTGTGTAAAAGATGGAATTATAGAGTGTCCTCCTGCTGCAACAGAGAATATTAGAATAGAGTTAGAATGGCTGAATACCCAACCTAAGGATGATGGAGAATCACTCAATTTAGCAATTATACCTACAACGGGTGAAGAAATTGATGATCATATCAATCAGTATGGTAAGGATGTTGAATTGGCTCCAGGTACTTACAATTTTGTAGTTTGGGAATCGGCAGAAAATGTGACGGTTAGTGGCCAAAATATATCTGTGGCTACAGCTGAAGGTTATGCTCTTGATCCTGGAAAATTCAGCGGTGGTGCAACAACGGCAGAAATTATTATTACACCAGATTCGATTGTTATTCCTGTACCTATCCATCAACAAACCCGCGAATTAATAATCGAAGTTGATTTCGCCGGTGATGCTATATCCATTGTTGAAGGGCTTGAAGCTACCTTAAGCGGAGTTACCTTGGAACGGGATATTAATAACGGCTTTCCTCCAACAGATAACCGGAATCGTCCTCCGGCTATTAGGAATGGTTCAATCCTATATAGCTTTAACCGTGGGGAACTCAGACTTTCTGACGAATGGTTTTCTGGAAGCAGGCATTTGTTGGGAGTGGACGGAGATCACTCCCAGGAACTAAATCTACGTGTAAAGCTGGCTACCGGTGATACTGAAGAAGTATCCCTCGATGTAACTGGTGATCTTATTGAATTCCACACCAAAGATATTCATGAGCCATGGTATATTATTTTAAAGTTGAATCTGGGTATAAATTTAGAATTAGAGATTGTGGATTGGTATGCCGGAGCTGAATCATGGCTTATTGCGAATTGAAAATTATAATAAAAAGAAAAGATATGAATTTTAAGTACACCTTATTTGTTTTTTGCATGGCTCTGTTTGCAATAACAATATCTTGTAGCGATGACAGAGATTATTATACTCCCGTATCTGGGACTGAGCCCAAAATACAAGCCTCAATCTCTATGGGAACGCGTGCGCATGATGCGGTATGGGATGAGAATGATGCTATCGGCCTGGCAATGTTAGTACATGAAGGGAAAGATATTATTAATGATGTTTTTAATTACCATTATTATACGCCGACTTCTAACGGAGATTTTATCGCGGGGGAAAGAACTATTTATTTTCCGCAAAATAATGAAAGGGTTACATTCAGAGCTTATTACCCTTATATGCAAGGGTTGACACGGGATATGCTCATCCCTGTATCTGTGGCGGATCAACGTACACCTAAGGACTTCGATCTTATGACGGCTGAACATCTTTCGGGTTTTTCTAAATCGGACCGTAATGTACATCTTCGTTTTCATCATCGGTTGTCGAAAGTAATATTTAAATTTCGTGCCGGAGAGGGTGAGGAATTTCTTCCAATGGATGGAATCACACTCAACATAAAGGGAATGCAGACATCAGCAACATACGACCTCATTAATGAATCGCTAGCAGTGAATGAAAATAGTATGGCTGATATTAACATCCCTGTAAGGGATAATTCTGCAGACCGTTATGGTATTGTTTTACCTCGTCCGGCAGGAGAAGGGGTTCTGTTTGAATTTAGTTCTGCTACTGGCGATGTGTTTAAGGCTGCCATGAGTGATACACTTAATCTTAATAGTGGATATAAGTACACATTTTACATAACTTTTGAAGCTAATTCTGTGTCACTAAGTGTTGATATTCAGGATTGGCTGGAAGGTGCATCTGCCTATTACGATATATTTGGTATAAATTATCCTGCAGGTGAAAGTCACGGAGTAAATCCTGGAGATCAAATGGCTGTCTATATGAAAGGAGATGCTGATTATGCATTGTTGGATACATTTACATATAATATGAATGGAACATGGTCGTCACGTGTTCCGATCTATTGGGAAGATATTCCCTATAACCCAGCCCAGATAAAGGCTTCAATGGTTTCTGCCGATCCTTTAAACAATACACAATTACCTGATATATTATTAACCGAAGAAATAAATGTACAGAGAAACAGGGGTGCTAGTTTAGTATTTAATCATGCAGCATCAAAAGTTGAGGTCGAGTTAAGGTCAACGACCTTTACTCAGGAACAATTGGATGAAGCTACTATAATATTACCCGGCTTTTTAACCGGAGCGCACGAAGAAAGAGCTGCCTTAATCCCCGGAACACAACGTGCGGATATCCTGGTAGACAGGACAGATAAAGCATTAGGTGTAGCCATATTCCAACCTCAATCCGTATCACCCGAAGCGGCTATCGTGAAAGTTACCATAAATGGAAGAGGTTATACGGCTTACACGGATGATTCGGGCTTCTTGTTTGAACCTGGTGTTGCTCATAGACTGGTAATTAACTTAAGTGAGAATGCCGTATCGTTGAGTGCCAGGGTAGTAGATTGGACGCCAGGCTTACCATCATATTACGAAGCATTACAAGTAACATCTTCTGCTGGTGAAACAGAAGGAGTAATGATCGGAAATGTTATGAATGTTTATCTGAATGAAAACAATGCCTATTCATTGCTAAGTGCATTTACCTATAATGGCGATGGACATTGGGCGGCAAACCCGGAAGTCTATTGGGAAGATATCAATTCTGATCCTGCTCAAATGAGGTCTTCGATTATCGCTTCGCCCGCTTTGAATCCATCTCAATTACCCGATATATTGACTTCATCAGTTATTAACGTTCCTCAGAATAGTGGCGCTAACTTTGTATTGAGACATGCTGCATCTAAAGTAGTAGTGGGTTTACTCTCTAATACCTTCACTGACCAACAATTAAGATCAGCAACGATAACAATGCCAAATTATCTTGTTGGTGGATATGAACAAGACGGAGCTTTTATAGGCGGAACTTCACGAGATGATGTTACCGTAGACCGTACCGATCCGGTGAATGGTATTGCATTATTTCTACCACAATCTATTGAAGCAGGTGATCCGATTATCCGTATTACCATAAATGGAAGAGATTATACGGCACATGCCGGAGATAACGGCTTTACTTTTGAGCCTGGAGTAGCTTATACATTGGTTGTTACCTTTAACGAAGAAGCAGTTTCTGTAAGTGCAAAAGTAGTGGATTGGACAACCGAAACAGTAGGCCTCAATGCCAATGAGTTAGGGATTACCGTCGATGGTGCGGAAGGAGTATTAGATGAAGAACAAATGAATGTTTATACAAGTGTTTCTGCTGATCGCCCGTTGCTTTCTACATTTACTTATCATTCAGGAGCAAATACATGGAGTGCATCTCCTGTTGTATATTGGGATGACCTGCCAAGTCCGCTTACATTTTATGGCTCTATATTAAGAACACCAAAATATAATGATACACAGTTAGATGACTATTTAGTAGCAGCTCCGGTTCAAGGAACAACTGCTAATGGAGTTGAGTTTACATTATCCCATGCAGTAGCCCAGGTTGCAGTTGAATTGGTATCAACCGACAATACTTTCAGCGCAGATGCATTAGCGGCAATGAATATAACACTTCCTAATTATGACATGGGTGGATCTGTTGTTAATGGGTTATTTGTTACTGGAACATCTACAGGAAATATAACCGTCCAGAAGAATGTAGGACAAACAGGGAATAGTGCATTAGCATTTATTCAACCGCAGACTATCGCAGCAGGTACAGGAGTAGTTACAGTCACCAATCCATCAACGGGGCGTGACTATACTGTTACTTACACTGATGATATAGCTTTCAGGGCAGGTGTTACAACTGTTATACGAATCGATATGAGTAAGACACCGGTCACAATAAGCGCAAGGGTAATTGACTGGCAGACTGGTACAACTATTAACCTTATACCTTCGGCTATACAGGTTGGAGGTACATTGGATAACACCGCTGATTTCTTCCAGAACAAAACGATACATGTGTACAAACTAAACGATAATTTCCAATCATTGACATATAGTTATCTGCCGACAAATACAGGATATACATGGCAGGGCGATCAATTATACTGGGATGATCAGGTTCAGCAACTGAGTCTTACAGGAGTTTATTATCCGGCTCAAAGTTTAATACCCAATATAGGGAACAATGTAACTGTATTCTCATGGAATTTACCGACAGATCAGACTGGCGGATATGATGATTATGACCTGATGATGGATCGTATATTATTACAATCTCCTCAATACGTTAATTTTGTATTCCAACATGTTTTAAGTAAGGTAAGAGTAGAATTAACCAGTCAAGAGTTTACAGCTGCCGAGTTATCCGGAGCGATTGTCCAGCTAAATAACGTAGTAATGACCGGATCTGCTTCTTTAAATTCGGGAACTGTTACAGCTACAACTACCAGAAGCTTCTTAAATCTGAAAACAGATGTTGACGGGTCTTCTTATTCCGGTCTTGTTATGCCGCAAACTGTTACTCAAGGCACACAAATAGTGACCATAACATTGAGAGGTTACCCTAATACACCATTTACCGGAACAATACAGGCAGATCTCGTATTTGTACCGGGAAGGGAAAATGTAATTACCCTTAATTTGAGAAAGACAGAAATAGAGTTGTCTTCAACATTGGAAGAATGGCAAATGGGTAATACGGGTAATGTCGTTATTGATTAAAAGATTAAATTTATGAATAAGCTATTTATATATATAACACTCTTTGTCTTTCTCTGGGGGTTCCAGGGATGTGGCAGCGATGATGATGTACCCGCTAAAAATGAACAACCGGGGAAAGAAGAACCGAAAGACCCTGGTAAGGAGGAAGATGATGATGAAGAAGAAAAACTAATCGGTTCGATTTACTTATCTTCTACGGCTGAAACATATACATCTGAAGCTAGTACCCGTGCAGCGGAAGGATTTCCAAATAATGGCAGTATCGGCGTGATTGCCGGCGAATACAAAGCTTCTAATATCGACTGGACATCGTATGCAGATATTGACAATGCTGCTGCTACAGCTACATCTGTTGCCGGTGGAGTCTATAATTTTTCCTGGAATGACTCTATTAAATACTGGCCGATGGATAATAGCCCGCTTGTATTTATGGCCTATAGTCCGAGAGCGGATAACCTGAGCAATCTCTTTTTAAGTTCAGACAGAACTCAACTTCTGATGACATTAACTCCTGATATGCCTGATATCTTGTATGCTTCGGCGAATGGGACGGCAGCAACGACTCCCTATAATAAAGATTCAAAAAGGGTGAATTTAGGTGAATTCAGGCATGCTTTAAGCCAGTTGACGGTAAAAGTCGTAGCTGATACTATAATGGATCCCAGTATCCGGATCAATTCATTGAGAGTTTCGACCCCGAAGGATAAAGCTGCATGGATTTTACCAGATGGAGATAATGGGCTTCTATTACTTGAAGACGCAGAGGAGGATTTTGTTTATAACCTTATTTCATCCGGTAGTGTCGCATTTGATTCGGGAGGGACCACTCATACCGTATTATTGTTTCCAGGAACAGAGGATGTAACACAAATTTCTATTGAACTGTTTAGCACAGATAATCCAACAACGGTCTATAAGGAATATATGGTTTCTTATTTCCAGAGTATATTGGATCCTGAAGAACCTATACGATTAGAAAGAGGAAAAAATACCATATTAACAATAACCGTAAAGGGTATTAATGTGGTAACAGACGAAATAGAATTGAAAGGTACCCTTTCACCATGGAATGATAAAGGAGATTTCGGGATAATAATTAATTGATGGCAAAATGAAAATACAAAGATATATAATATTATACCTGGCAGGATTATTTTTATTTTTTACCGCCTGCTCTAATGATGACGAAAAAGAGGTTTCCCCTGATGAGGTTCCTATCATGCTTTCCGGTATCGGTACCCGTAGCGATGGTATAAACGGAGCTAATATTTATCTGAAAGCTTTTCTTGCTGGCCCTCCGGAAGTATATTTTAATGAAACATTGATCTCTTTTTCAGGAGGATTATCCAGTATATTAAAAGATGTTATATTTCCTGGAGCGAAACCATTCTATCCATTGAATGACCAAACAATCAATTTTATAGCCTATTCAGGAAAGGCACAGGGAGACTATATGGTTCTTACTGCCGGATTTGGCGCTACCTATGATGCTGTATTGAGTAATTATGGCAAACGTAGTTTAGATCCGGGAGTTAATAAAGGGTATGAAGGATTAGGCACACCGGGAAGTTCAACTGCCCCTGCCGAGATACTTCAATTCCGGCATGTAATGACACAAGTAAATGTATCTGTAGAAGTAGACGAAACAGAGCAACCTGTACCGGTTGACCCCAAACCGTCCTCTGTACATTTCACGATGAATGGTGTTGTAAGCCAGGGGACATACCCCATACGGGCATCGGAACCGGATCCGGCTAATGAGGCTTCTGCTGTAGCAGCTATTGCAACAAATTCACAGCCCTATACCTTACGATTAGGAACAAATTATTTGGTTCCGACAGGAGAAGATTTAAGAGGTAAGCAATTGAATTCATTGATCATAGATGATTATACTGCAACTGCAGGCGATTTGACAGGTTTCACCATACAGCCTGTTTCCGGAGATTCTACTATGAAATTATTACCGGGATATGCCTATGATCTTACATTGACAGTTCGTCGCTTAAGAGTGACCGGTATCAAAATTACTCCTGTCCACTGGCATGCAGAAGAAATAACCGGGAATGAAGTATCATATACACCCAATATACTTACCCTTTCATTAGGTTCTAATTATCAGAATAGCGGAGATGATGCGATCACAAAAGTAGTTTTACATTCTTCCGATGGGAAAATGTATGTAGGCGAATCGTCAGAAGACCAGGCAGGAATAGAGTATGTTTTATTACCTGCCCAGGGAACTGTAGATCGCGCTGAGCTGTATACATCAAAAGGACTATTGCTTTCGTCAGCCATAACGACAGAATATCAAAATAATACACTGACACTTGATATATCCGAAGGAGGTATGGTGCCCGAAAATCCTTCACAACCATACGGTGAAAATAACCCATACTTAATAACTACTCCGGTTCAGTTTATGAATGTGAGTAAAGATCTTACAGGGTACTATAAACAAGGTGTAATAATAGATCTACAAGCGCTTAACCTAATTGGTAACGACCGTATCTTTAATGGATTTGGCGATTTCAGTGGTGTCTATGACGGAAATGGTTATTTCATTGCAGCAGTAGATATTGTCGGACCGGGACTCTTCAAAAGTAATAGCGGGATTTTAAAGAATATCCGTATTTTTTCCGGAACAATGGACGTTAGTGGAGAAGCCTTTGCCGGAAGTTTATGTGGTGTCAACAGCGGTACTATCGTAGCTTGCTTCAATGAAGCAATGGTAACAAATTCAACGGCAACCGTTGGGGGAATTTGTGGTTTAAATGATGTAGCAGGTACAATCATAGGTTGTATTAATACAGGGAATGTACTTCAGGGAAGTGTTGTCGGAGGAATTTGCGGAGCGAACAATAATATGAGTACAGGAGCTATTGCCGCTTGTATCCTCACGGGAATGTTGAATCACCAGGCAGATAATCTGGGGGGCATCTCTGGTATAAGCCAACCATCACCGAATCAAGTTATCAGGCGCGGTTTCGGATTGGTAGGTTGTGCTCAAAAATATCTGGGAGGACCCGAACTTGCTGTGGATTCAGAAAATGTAGGAACATTTGATTGTTCGGCTTTGGAACCGGATATATTAAGGAACGGTTTGCATGAAGGTGATGGTGAAGACAGAAGGATAGTAAACCGTCTTAATGACGAACTGGAGAACTATACATCATGGGGTGACGAATATCATTTTATTATAGACCGTGCAGCTACAGGCATCACCTGGCCAGCCCCTGTAAAGAAATAATGTTAGCATTTTAATAATCAGAATATGAGAAATAATTATAGTATAAAATCATTTTTACTGGCGCTATCTGTCATTTTCATGATGATATCCTGTGCAAATGATGAGGAAATGAAGCCCTCGGTTGATAAAGATAATTTATTGAGGATTTCTGCTTCTTTTGCTCCCATGACAAAAGCGGTTGAATTACCAGATGTTAATGAAATGGGCAATAGTAATATTAATGGAAAAGAGTATGGTTTGAAGAATATAGGGCTTTACATTTATTACGCCGATGAATACAACAGGGGAGATTTATCTACTCCCTATGTCAGGAATCTGGAATGTACGGTGAATAACGGGGAACTCGTTGTTGTTTTAGGTGAAAATTCAAATCCGGAAGATGCCCATATCTTTATTTATGACCAGATGGTCTTAGTCGCGTTTTATCCTTATAACGCAGACATGAGCTTGCCCGAAAATTATTTTACGACTAAGAGTGATGAGGAAAAATATCCTATTACGAGAAATGATTACTCACAACAATATTATATACCTTACCGGGCACAGACAAACACCGACCCCACCATTGCTTTCAGCACTCAGATGACATTCTACCCCAAACATACATATAAAGTAGAGATTGTGGTTGTATCGGATGATATGGCCAGTCTGCCGGAAGAAGGTTCTGTACGTGTTTTGCCACTGAATGATCCGATAGATAATTTGGATATATTTACGGACGGGAAACGGGAAACATGGGTTGACCGGGTGAATGAAATGCCTAATACCGGCGGCGGTTCAAATGTGAGGCAATATGTGGCCTATTTATGGACGACTAATGAGAACAGAAATGAAATCAGCCAGGGTGATGTACTGCTGGAAAGTGATCAACTGACACTGATAGCTTCCCAAAACCTGACCGTACAGGAACAACATGTATACCGGTACGGGTATAATATGAGTACCGGCGAAATCTTTATCCCGACATCTTCATTTATTGTACATGATATTGCTTCTTTGAGGAGTATAGATGATTCTAACGGTATAGCTTACCAGGCTTGTGATATTGATTTATCTACAGCAGGAAACTGGAGTCCCCTCAATATCATTGGCGGACGGTTCGATGGAGGTGGGCATAAGATCAGTAATATGACTATCAATACATCAGATCCGCAGGTCGGACTTTTTGGACAAATTCAGGGAAATGCTACAGTATGCAACATACATTTGGTTGATCCTGTGATAACAGTAAATAGTATCACAACAGATACCTGTTACGTAGGAGGTATCACTGGAAGACTGAACACGGTTTTATCTGACGCTGATAAAGCAAAACTAATAGGAAATCTTCCGGAAGGGCTTTCTGAAGTGGTAAGAGAAGCGCTTTTACAGGAAATGCTGGCAAGCTTACTTAACAGCCAATCGAATATTATAGCTTGCAAGGTTGATAATCCTACGATTACGGTAAACGGTAAAGATCCGAATGTCGGTACCATCTGTGGCGAAGCCGGTGAGAAAGATCAGGACGGTACATATAAATCAGGGATTTGGGATACTTATTCACTAGGAGGCAGTATTACCGTAAATGCCGCTAATCTATTAAATAACACCAATGCTAACATAGGAGGTTTTTGTGGATTGAACAATGGATTTATCAGCAGAAGCTACACAACTATTGATAATATAAATGCCCAGGTTCAACAGGATAATGGAGACGAAACCACAACTAATGTGGATAAATATACCGGCTTTGCAACTATGGGAGATGATTTTACCGTAGCAGAAGGTGGTGTAATTGAAGGTAGTTATTCTATGTTGCCTGATCCGAACAACGGAGTTAGCCGGTTTGTAAATACCTGGCCCTCGGGATGGGTTCATTACACAGGCAAATGGCCAATATATACGATGGGATGGATAAATAATAATTCGACCAGTTTTTGGTATAGTTTAGGCTCAGCGCCTGCAAATTATCCTTCGTTACAATGGGAAAGAAAATAAAAAAGAAGAGGCTATGAATAGAATATTTTACATAATACCGGTTGTAATAACTCTTTTGATTATCCAGTCTTGCCAGACAGGTGATCATGAACCGGTCAATAAAACAACAAGTGAATTAGTTTTTTTGCCGACTGTAACAAGCCACGATTCAGATAAGACTCGTGCTATCGGCGATGATTTTTTTCAAACAGGCGGTGCGATTGATGTAAATATAACCTCAAGTAAAGGTAGTACACAATTATATAGATATGTATATGGAGCAGATCACCTTTTCAAAGGAGATCCTCCATACCATTTTTCATTGGATGATTCTTATATAACCAACATGACTGCTTATTGGCCCGCTGCTGCTGTACGTCAACAAGGACTGATAACAGATCAACGGGTACTTGAAGATTATAAGTCATCGGACTGGATGACAGCTTCAGCTTCTGTAGAAGGAATTATTCCGACGGATGCTCCTGTGCCATTAAACTTTCAACGTGAAAATGCCATGCTTGAATTTGAATTGGTGGGACAAAATACTGAAGGACTGGATATAGAAACATTAATCCTCGAACTTCATAACGATAACCAACCACTGGCCTATTGGGCTTATTGTGGTAATCCGAATGGGCATGCCGAGCTGATACTTGCTCCCGGTACTACGATCTTTTCTGAAGATAATTATCTGATAGGGCGCGTACAGGTAAGTCAACAAAATGAATATACTATCATATTCCCTAAAACGGACCTGGTATTACAACCGGGTACCCGTTATCTCGTAACCCTTACACCGCAAGGATATTTTATGAATGCGTATGTATTTTTAGGCGGCTGGTCTGAAGGTGAAGACGGAATAGGAATTCCTTTTCAACAACCTACACCTGACCTGAACGGAGAATTTAATATCAACACCCCCGTACAACTAATATCAATGTCTTATCTGACAAGGCATTATAATGATGGGTCTACATTCGATTGGAGAAGCCGGACATATCGATTGGCAGATGATTTTGCAATGACACAAGAATATGCTTCACAATATATACCTATTGACAGTGCATCATTTACAGGCCAGATACTACAAAACGATATACCTGTTAGATCAATAGCGTACGGTGATAGCCTGATGCTCAATCTTTTTAACGTAAACGAATAAATATGAAAACATATAGAAATTCTTTATATATAATAATGATAGCTTTCTTTTGGATGAGCTGTACCGACGATCAGGTAACACAAGATCAACAAGACGAAGAGATACTTTTGAAAGGTATTACTGTAGATATGGCATCTCTGATGACCAGTGATGATATAAATACAAAAGCTATCGGTGATTTTGCAGTAAACACCAGCAAGGATCCTACACTGGCAATGAATACACGCCTTGCCGATTGGAAACTAGATGTTCAGATATACAAAGGAAGCCAACCATATCAGTATGGTAAAGCCACCTGTAGTTGGAATACAACTGATAGCAGATGGGAACCGGATGGCGGAAATCTCTATTTTCCCAACTATTCACATCAGTCTGTATCAGCTAAGTTGTACCCGCCTCTTTGGAACAACGTGATCGGCCTTAACCAGCAAACCGCCGACTCTTTACTATATCAGGATGTTTTGATCCAGAATGGAACCTCTACGGTAACAGTAAGACCGGCTCATGAGTTTACAATTCAGATGAAACATGCTCATTCAATGCTCGATTTTATTCTAGAGAATGTCGACGAAAGCCAGATAGATTCAGTAACAATTCAGGTGGGTGACAATATATATGAACCTTATAAAGTAACAGGAGTAACCAGAAATGAATACCTGGTTATTTTGCCGGTTGGAACCGCAAATCCGGAAATCCATTTGAAAACGGTTGAGGGAGCAAGATATACCGTGCAGGTTGAAATTACTTCAACAGCAGTAAATAATTGCTATTGCATAAAATTAGATGGAATTGAATTAATCCTTACAAGTGTAACAGTTACTAACTGGGTGTATGGAGAAGCTTTATCAGGCGAGTACACTACCATAGCCAGTTATCCTACATTCCGCGGACCGGCCAGTACTTCTATAACCGTCTTTTATTTGAATGGATTAAGCCAGGTTCTTACTTTCAACGAAAGAGGTGAATCCACCCCCAAACCCTTGGGACGTACAATTTTAAGTATGCAGCTATCTTCAGGGGAAACGATTGAATTGGATCCTCCGCTTATTCTTAACACTATGTATGTGGATTTGAATCCTTATATCGTATCAGAATAAACTAACCGGATAATAATATAATTTAAAAAAATTATCATAGTCGTTTTGAAAACGATTATGATAACTTTTTTAATTATAGATATAACTTTTGCTTATTTGCTAAGGTGCGATTTATTTTAGTGTACGTCCTATTTTAAATAGATAGTTACAGATTTTTACCTTCGCCCTTCCAAATATAAGTTATGTGGAATGTATTAAAACTTTTGTTTCATGGTGTAAACTTCCAGATCAGCTTTACCATCTATTGATTTTGCAAATTCCTGGAAATGGGCACTTGTATTATGAGAGTTTATGGCCGCCTGAGATTTCCACACCTCTACAAATGTATACTTTAACGGATTGTCTGTGTGTTGATAAAGGATATACGAAACATTTCCTTCTTCTTTACGTGTACCTTCTACTACAGCTTCGAAAGCCTTACTCACTTCATTCTGAAATTCCGGCTTAACGGTTACATGAGCAACAATTACTAATTCATCCGATACGGCTGTCGTTTGACTTTCCGAATTACCGGCAACTGATATAAACGAAACTAAAAGAAACAAAATGCTAACTAATGCAATCTTTTTCATGACAAATAATTTTAATTTCTGGATTAAACTATCAAAACGCAAATATAGAATATTTACTTGTAGCATTACATAGACTTTTCCAAATAAATTTGTACGAGCCGGGGAACAGCATGATCTGCTATTGTATAACCAGGTATTTCTTTATAAGATCTTAATGTTTCTGAAAGGCTTTCGATTTCTACTTTGTAGAATGTCGCATATATGATTTGGTGTGAAAGAATGTGCCTTAAATTTGATAATTTAACTGAAATGGAAAGATTACCTGCATTTCTGAATAATTGCTGAAATTGTTCTGTATCCTGCAATCCGATAAGATCAGTTTCTACGGTTGTTTCAATCATTGGAAATTCATATAAACCTTTCCAGATATCTTTTCCTGAGCGACGGTTCAACCAGGTATTTCCATTACAAACTATATGGAAATAATGGAAATAACGATTTCTTATTTTCGTCTTATTTTGCTTAACAGGAAAGTCTTGGGGATGGCCGGAAGCATATCCCAGGCAATTGTTGTTCAACGGACATTGCTCACATTCCGGGTTTTGTGGAGTACATTGGAGTGCGCCGAACTCCATAATGGCCTGGTTATGTAATCCGGCTTTTGCAGAATTCATTACTTTAGATGCCAGTTCCGTATATTCTTTTTTCCCTTTTCCTGTATCGATAGGTGTATTTAAAGCAAAGAGTCTGGATAATACACGAAACACATTACCATCTACAACAGGATAAGGTTTGTTCCAGACAAAAGAAACGATAGCTGCGGCCGTATATTCACCGATGCCTTTTAATGAAAGTATCTCCTCATAGTCTGTAGGGAAATTTCCATTGTATTTTTCAACAATGGTTTGCGCTGCTGCATGTAAGTTACGGGCACGACTGTAATAACCTAACCCTTCCCAATATTTAAGTACTTCATCTTCTTCTGCGGAAGCTAGAGACCGTACATCAGGAAAACGCATAATAAAACGATGATAATAATCAATCCCCTGTGCTACCCTGGTTTGTTGCAATATAATTTCCGATATCCATATAAGATAGGGATCGTTTACACTGCGCCAGGGAAGTTTTCTTTTGTTTTTTATATACCAAGTGATTAGTTTGTCGCTGATATCCATTATAAACCTTTGGCTTTTGCATCATCCCAGATCTTATCCATTTCTTCCAGTGACATATCTTTTAGTGAATGTCCTTCTTTTATAGTATGTTCTTCAAGATAATTAAAACGACGGATAAACTTTTGATTGGTACGTTCTAAAGCATTGTCGGGATTGATCTTATATAAACGGGCAGCGTTGATAAGGCTAAAGAAAAGGTCTCCGAATTCGTTTTCCATTTGATCAGCATCCATCTGGTCTATTTCGGCTTTCAATTCATTGAATTCCTCCTGTACTTTGTCCCATACTTGTTCCCGTTGCTCCCAATCAAATCCAACATTCCGCGCTTTATCCTGTATACGATGTGCCTTTACAACAGAGGGGAGACCGGCCGGAACGCCCTGCAATACGGTTTTATTTCCTCCTTTTTCTTTTAGTTTGATCTGTTCCCAGGATTGTTCTACTTGTTTACTGGTTTCAGCCGAATCATTTCCAAACACATGCGGATGACGGAATATCAACTTTTCACATAAAGCATCACAAACGGATTTGATATCAAAAGCGCCTTTTTCGTCACCTATTTTGGCATAGAAAATGACATGCAGTAACAAGTCGCCTAATTCTTTCTTGATCTCATCATTATCATTGCGGATAATAGCGTCACATAATTCATACGTTTCTTCTATTGTATTGGAACGCAAGCTTTCATTAGTTTGTTTTCTGTCCCACGGGCATTTCTCCCGTAATTCATCTAAAATATCCAACAGTCGCCCGAAGGCTTTCATCTGTTCTTCCCGGGTATGTATCATTTAGTTGTTATTTTTCTCCTCTTGATCTGTAAATAGCTAAACCATCCTGTAAGAATTTGACATATTTGGAAACATCTTCATCATAGGCATAGGAAGGACCTAATGGCATACCTTCGTTATCTAGCAGTACATAGAACGGTTGTGCGTTTGCACCGAATTTACTTCTTTGTAAATAGCTCCATTTATCTCCGATCGTTTTTAATTTCCGTGTTCTTCCGTGTTCTTCTATTTCAATTGTTTCAGGCAATTTTGTTTTATCATCCACGAAAAGGGTAATCAAAACATAATCTTTTTCCAGTAATTGCTTTACTTTCGGGTCTGTCCAGACAGACGCTTCCATCTTACGGCAATTAACACAACCGAAACCGGAAAAGTCGATCATAACAGGCTTATTCGTCCGTTTTGCATAAGCCATCCCTGATTCATAATCATCAAACGGAGCATGTACTTCACTGTCGTAAAGGTTAAAATCCTGCGTATATAAAGGAGGGGCAAATGCGCTTATTGCTTTCAATGGAGCTCCCCATAAACCGGGAACCATATAAACAGCAAAAGAAAGTGAGATAATCGCCATAAATAAACGGGGAACAGAAACATATTTCACATCACTGTCATGCGCGAATTTGATCTTTCCCAATAGATAAAATCCTAATAAGGCAAATATGATAATCCATAAAACAAGGAATACTTCACGATCCAGAATGCGCCATCCATAAGCAAGGTCTGCTACAGAAAGGAACTTTAAAGCTAAAGCCAGTTCAAGGAAACCTAATACAACCTTCACCGAATTCAACCATCCTCCTGATTTAGGCATACTCTGCAACATATTCGGGAAAATTGCAAAGAAGCTGAAAGGTATGGAAAGAGCTAAAGCAAATCCGAACATTCCGATAGCTGGCCCTACAGCGCTTCCCATTGCAGCCGCTTGTACTAATAAGGTACCGATTATTGGCCCGGTACATGAAAATGATACCAGTACCAAAGTAAATGCCATGAAGAAAATACTGATCAGACCGGTTGTTGAGTCCGCCTTACTATCCAGTTTATTCGTCCATGAAGAAGGTAAAACTATTTCAAAAGCTCCAAAGAATGAAATAGCGAATATGACTAGTAAAAGGAAAAATATAATATTAAATATAGCATTTGTCGATAGATCGTTCAGTGCGCTTGCACCGAATATTCCGGTAATAATCAAGCCCATTGCCAAATAAATAACGATGATAGCGATACCATACATGAGTGCGTCACGAATAGCTTTCTTCCTGTCTTTTGTACGTTTGAGGAAAAAACTCACCGTCATAGGGATCATCGGCCATACACAAGGAGTTAATAACGCTATCAATCCTCCGAGAAATCCGGCAAAGAAAATAAATAACCAGGATGTATCGGTTGCAGAGAGGGTGGAATCACCATAAGCTTTCATTTCATCGATAACGGGATTCCAAAGATCTTTTGAATCCGTAAAATGATCAGTAACCAGCGGTTTAGTAGCAATAGGCGTTCTTCCTGTTTGAGCAGGTTCGGTATTTACAGTTCCTTCTTCAATTAATGTTGTATCCTGGCTTTCAGTTACTGCTTCTTCAGTATCAGTTGCAACAAGGGTTTCAGTCATTTTGATATGTTTTTTATCAAAACTAAACTCAATCCGTTCCGGCGGAAGGCAGGTGGCATCATCACAAGCCATAAACTCGACCTCACCAACTAATTTGAAAAGCTTTGCATCCGTCACCCTGAACTTTTGAGTAAAAGTAACCGATCCGCCATACCATCGTAAATCCATATCAAACAATTCATCATATACAGATGTAGGCGCTGCGGATGCTACGGGTTTATCAATCAGCTCGACACCATTTAATGCTTCAAAAGTAAATGATGTAGATACCGGTCCTCCTGCAGGCAGGTCCATATCATACAAATGCCATCCGGCATCCATAGTTGCAGTAAAAGTGATAGCTTTCTCAGAAGTACCGGAATCTTCCAGATTTATTTTCCATTTTACTGGTGTTAAGATTTGAGCTTGTGTGACAATAGTTATTAGCGTTAATGTCAGTATACCAAGAAACTTCTTCATGAGTCGATCATTTATTATTGACAAGTTTGAACAAATTATTCAAATCACTTGCAAAGATATTATATCTCCACTCAAATAATGGAAATCTTTATAGATATTTTTGACTTTTTGTCAAAAAGAAAAGGGTGATTTACACCACCCTTTTCTTTGTTTTTACCTGTTCTTGATTGGAATATATTCCTGTTCGTCGAGGATATTTTTATATGCCGGACGAATAATACGTTTGCTCTTGAAATTGAGTTCTTCAATGCGGTGTGTTGTCCATCCTACAATACGTGCCATTGCAAATAATGGCGTATATATTTCCTGTGGCAAACCAATCATTTCATATACAAAACCAGAATAGAAATCGACATTGGATGATACACGCTTCTTTGTTCCTTTGTAATTGGCGAAACATTCGATTGCTCTTTCTTCCAGTAATTCAAGGAAAGCAAATTCTTTTTCCCGCTTCTTTTCTTTGGCCAGGTCACGGGCCATTTCCTTTAAGAGAACGGCACGAGGATCGGATATAGTATATACCGCATGTCCGATACCGTATATCAAACCAGTCTTGTTATATACTTCTTTATTCAGCATCCGCATGAAATAAGTATCAATCTCTTCTACATTTGTCCAATCCTTTATATTTTCTTTCAAGTGATTAAACATATCTACTACCTGAATATTAGCACCTCCATGCAAAGGACCTTTCAGGGAACCAATCCCTGCTGCAATGGAAGAGTAGGTGTCTGTTCCGGATGAACTTGTTACACGAACGGTAAAGGTTGAGTTATTACCACCCCCATGTTCAGCCTGTAATACCAAAAGTAAATCAAGTGTGCGGGCATCCAGTTT
Organism: Tannerellaceae bacterium; assembly: GCA_032058265.1. Classification (GTDB taxonomy): domain Bacteria; phylum Bacteroidota; class Bacteroidia; order Bacteroidales; family Tannerellaceae; genus DFXE01. The sequence continues at coordinate 4,307 of DAMCDT010000009.1, read as the reverse complement.
AGTGAAATCCTTTTTCAACATATATAAAAAATTCTCTGCAATGGAAAGCTTTTCATTCGGATGGCGGATATGCAATGAACGTCCGTGAGTACTATGCCTGTAGATATTGTAAGCGTAAGCGATTATAGTCGGGAATTTTGAGATGAGATCGATGGATTGACGCATTAAATTATCGGGAGAGGTGTCGTCAGGGTTTTCGTCGAAATTGTACATTTCCAATACACTACGAGCAAGTATGTTCATAATATTCTGTCCTTCCAAATCAATTATGTTCATCTTCGTCTTTTGCTCCAAAGGCATATTTTCACAAATCAGTTCACTAAAGTTTTCCAACTCATCTTTATCAGGTAACTGGCCGGATAGCATCAAATAAGCGACTTCTTCAAAACCGAAACGTTTTTCTTTGATCAATGCATGTACCAGATCTTCTATATCATATCCGCGATAATATAATTTGCCCGGAATAGCTTTTAAACCGCCTTCCGGTAATCTCTCATACCCTACAACATTTCCAATTTGCGTAAGACCAACCAACACTCCTGATCCGTCTTCATTTCGTAAACCTCTTTTTACATTATATTTTGTAAACAGGTCATTGTCAATTTTACTAGTTGTCTTTACCGATTCCGATAATTTGTAAATTAAATACTCTTTTTTCATAATACTTTTATTTTATTAAATCTATTAATAAATCACCAAACTGTTTGGTACCAAGAGATTTGCCATTAGGCATAAAACGGGCCAGATCGTGAGTAGCCTCTCCGTTTACAAAAGCTTTCTCCATAGCTGAAGTTATCAAACAAGCTGCTTCATTCCAGCCCATATATTCAAGCATCATTACAGAAGACAATAATAAAGAAGATGGATTTACAATATTCTTTCCGGCAATATTAGGAGCAGTGCCATGCGTTGCTTCAAATATAGCATGTCCACTTAAGTAATTGATATTTCCTCCGGGAGCAATTCCTATACCTCCAACCATAGCTGCTAATTGGTCGGAAATATAATCACCGTTTAAATTTAATGTAGCAATAACCGAATATT
>DAMCDT010000009.1:0-3253 GCA_032058265.1 Tannerellaceae bacterium | reverse complement strand
TTCTTCCGGTATGAGTAATGTATTTTGTAGGAAGGCATCTGCTATCACATCTTTAATTATTACTTTACCGGCAGACTTAGCTTTGGATAAGGTGCTACCGGCTTCCTCTTCACCTTTTTCTTTTTTGATCTTTTCATACTGCTGCCAGGTAAATGTTTGATCCGAAAATTCGCGTTCAGCTAATGCATATCCCCATAACTTGAAACCTCCTTCTGTAAATTTCATAATATTACCTTTGTGTACTAACGTCACACTGGGAAGTTTATTAACTAAGGCATATTCAATTGCAGAGCGTACCAACCGTTCAGTACCGTCCACTGAGACAGGCTTGACACCAAAGGAAGAAGTTTCAGGAAAACGTACTTTCGTCACCCCCATTTCATCCGTCAAGAATTTCAGGAATTTCTTTGCTTCGGGAGTGCCTTGCTGCCACTCAATTCCCGCATAGATATCTTCCGTATTTTCACGGAAGATCACCATATCTACTTTATGAGGTTCTTTGACGGGAGAAACTACTCCACTAAACCAACGTACCGGACGTAAACACACATATAGGTCCAATGTTTGTCGAAGGGCTACATTTAATGAACGTATTCCGCCTCCGATCGGTGTGGTAAGTGGGCCTTTAATACCCACGATATACTTGCGAAAAGCATCCATGGTTTCATCCGGTAACCAGTTACCGGTTTTATTAAATGCTTTTTCACCGGCTAATACTTCTTTCCATTCGATCGACCGTTGTCCGTTATAGGCTTTCTCCACAGCTTTATCTACAATCCGTTGGCTGACAGGTGTAATCTCTGCTCCCACTCCATCACCTTCAATAAAAGGGATTACTACCTTGTCCGGTACCATCAATTTTCCGTTCTCTTTCGTTATTTTCATAATAATTTTATATCTGTTTATTTTCGTAAGTAATTCAAGGCACTTCCGGCCTGATACCATTTAATCTGTAAATCATTGTACGTATGATTTACCTGGAATGATTCCTCTGTACCGTCTGCATGATAAAGTATAACCATTAACGGTTCACCCGGCTTGAAGTTTTTTATACCCATAATGGAGATACGGTCTTCCTCCTGTATTTTATCGTAATCAGCTTTATTATCAAAGGTAAGAGCAAGCATTCCCTGTTTTTTAAGATTTGTCTCATGAATACGGGCAAAGCTTTTTGCCAGAATGACTTTCACATTCAGGAAACGAGGCTCCATAGCCGCATGTTCACGGGATGATCCTTCACCATAATTCTCTTCTGCAACCACAATTGATGAAATATTCTTTGCTTTATATTGTTTAGCCACAGCCGAAACTGCTTCGTAATCTTTAGTAAGATGATTCAATACAGCATTTGTCTGACCATTAAACGCGTTGACCGCTCCCATCAACATATTATCAGAGATGTTTTCTAAGTGTCCCCGGAAGCGCAGCCAAGGGCCAGCCATCGATATATGATCTGTCGTACATTTGCCTGCGGCTTTAATCAGCAACTCCATATTTATCAAATCATTTTCATTTGCTGGAGGGAAGGGTTGTAGAAGTTGTAACCGTTGCGAATCAGGACTTACGTGTACCTCGACTTTTCCATCACCGGGAACTATAAACCCATTATCTTTCACATCAAAACCCATTGGTGGGAAAGTTGTTCCGATCGGCTCTTTCAGCATTACTTCTTTACCATCTTCCGTTTCAACCGTATCTGTCAAAGGATTGAAACATAAATCACCGGCAATAGTCAATGCCATCGTTAATTCGGGGGAAGCAACAAAAGCATGAGTGTTAGGATTTCCGTCCGCACGTTTGGCAAAGTTACGGTTGAAAGAAGTTACGATAGAGTTTTTACGGGTATTATCGTCCGTATGGCGTTTCCATTGTCCAATACATGGTCCACACGCGTTCGCCATTATCACCGCACCTATTTTTTCAAAATCACCGATTAGCCCGTCCCGTTCAGCGGTGTATCTGATCTGTTCGGAACCCGGATTAATTATAAGAGGAGCCTGTACTTTGATTTTATCATCCAATGCCTGGCGGGCAATAGAAGCTGCCCGGCTTAAATCTTCGTAAGATGAGTTGGTACATGAACCGATCAGTCCTACTTCCATTTTACGGGGATATTCATTCTCTTTTACTTTTGCGGCAAACTCCGAGATAGGAGTCGCAGCGTCAGGTGTGAAAGGCCCGTTAATATAAGGTTCTAACGACGACAGGTCGATCTCAATCACATGATCATAATATTGGGCGGGAGTTTCCAATACAGCCGGGTCTGCTTTTAAATATGGTGCAATTTCTTTTGCCATATCAGCCACTTCCGCCCTCCCCGTCATACGAAGATAATCTTCTATATTTTCATCATACGGGAATATAGAAGTAGTAGCTCCCACTTCTGCCCCCATATTACAAATAGTTCCTTTTCCTGTTGCAGATAGAGAAGAAGTTCCTTCGCCAAAATATTCTATTACGGAATTAGTTCCTCCTTTTACAGTTAATATACCGGCAAGTTTAAGGATAACATCTTTAGGCGATGCCCATCCGTTTAAGCGTCCGGTAAGTTTCACACCGATTAATTTAGGCATCTTTAATTCCCATTCCATACCGCTCATAACATCCACCGCGTCTGCTCCTCCCACACCAATAGCAATCATACCCAGCCCTCCGGCATTGGGAGTATGCGAATCAGTTCCTACCATCATGCCGCCGGGGAATGCATAATTCTCCAATACTACCTGATGAATAATACCTGCCCCCGGTTTCCAGAATCCTATACCATATTTATTAGAAACTGTTTCCAGGAAATCATATACTTCACGATTACTATTAGTTGCCGTATCAATATCCGCCTGCGCCCCTATATTTGCCTGTATTAAATGATCACAATGTACGGTGGCAGGAACCGCCGAACGGTCTTTACCCGCATTCATAAACTGCAACAAGGCCATTTGTGCGGTAGCATCCTGCATAGCTACCCGATCCGGACCGAAATTTACGTAATCCTCCCCCCTTTTGTAGGGTTGGATTGTTTCAGCATTATACAAATGAGCATAAAGAATCTTCTCTGCTAATGTCATCGGACGTCCGATCGTGTTACGCGCATTATCTACTTTATCGGCAAATTGCACATAAAAATTTCTTAGCATTTCAATGTCATGAACCATATTAATATGTTTTAAAAGTTGGTTTTTCCGGGGAATACACAGCTAACAAATGTAACTAATTCTCGATGTAAACATGTTTGTTTTTTTCTATCACCCAATAG
>DAMCDT010000008.1:0-26684 GCA_032058265.1 Tannerellaceae bacterium | reverse complement strand
TGTTTTTCGTACTTTGTTTTCACTTTTGACTGTATATTCCTGTAAATGAAAGATTAAACAGGTGAAATCAAAAACAGGGTTGATTTCACTTTGTTTTCACTGTTATCATTTTTCAGTTTTGGTTTTGGACAGGTACTTATTTATTTAAAGTAGGACATTACCAAATTAATTTTGATAGTGTCTTAATTTTATTTGCTAACAACCTATTTGGGAGAAGAATGCTTCCAATATAAGTGAAAACAAAAAAAGGGTTGTTTTCACCAGTTAATATCCTATTATTTAATAAGATATCCCCAAAAGTGAAAACAACTCGCAAATAAACAACATTATATGTTGTCCGTCAGGCTAATGCTTCCTTAAATATTTCGCCTACCGTAGGATGTGGAAAAACTATAGCTTCCAGCTCCTCAGCTTTCATTCCTTTCTCAATAGCGATACCAGCTATAACAACTAATTCAGATGCCGGATTCCCTAATAAGTGAGCGCCAATGATTGTATCATCTTCTGACAGGATTATTTTACATATCCCATTCCCCATTTCATTCTCGGCGACAAAACGTCCGGAAAAAGCCATAGGGATTTTTTTTACTTTATAGGGCTTATCCTGAGCCGTTAATAACTCTTCGGTTACCCCAACTCCCACAATCTCCGGATTGGTATAAACGACGCCGGGAATTGCTTTGTAACTCATAGGCGCTTTTTTGCCGAGAATATGCTTCACTGCCACTTCGGCTTCGCTTACTGCAGTATGTGCCAGCAGAGAAAAACCTGTAATATCACCGCACGCATATACATTCGGTTGTGAAGTTTGCATATATTCATTTACTTTCAGACCGTTTCCTATCATTTCAAGGTTCAATACATCTATACCGCAAGCTTTCGTAACGGGACGACGTCCTACGCTCAACAATATCTTTTCACCTTGCAGGGTTGACGTTTCGCCTTCATATTCCAATGAGACTTCCGCTCCATTGATACCGATTACCTTGTGACCCAGGTAGAATTTAATTCCCCGTTTAGTATATTCGGCACGTAATAAAGCAGAGAGTTCCTTATCCATACCGGTTAGGATCTCATCCAGCATTTCTACTACGTGTACTTCTGTTCCTAAACTATTAAAGAATGAAGCAAATTCCATACCAATCACTCCGCCCCCTATAATGACTAAAGAAGCCGGTAATTCTTTAGCGTCTAATGCTTCACGGCTTGTCCAGATAGTTGATTCGTCCAGTCCCGGTATTTTAGGAATGATTGTTTCAGAACCGGCACATACAATCAAATGGCTTGCTTCGTACGTTTCACCCGCGCATTTGATTGTAATTGTTCCATCCTTCGCCCGATCTTTGACAGTTGCTTCGCCCGAAACGGTATCTACATTATATTCTTTCATTTTCATACGAATACCCGCCACCAGTTTTTTTACCGTTTTATTCTTACGGGCAATAATTTTAGGCAGGTCAAACGTCGCATTTTCTGCTCCAATACCATATTTTGAAGCGCTTTTAATTGAATCGTATACTTTTGCTGAATAAAGCAAAGTTTTGGTCGGTATGCATCCTTCGTTCAGACATACTCCTCCTAAGGCGTTTTTCTCGAAGAGCACTACAGAAAGTCCTGCGGCTCCTGCTCTTTCAGCGGCGGTATATCCAGCCGGTCCGCCACCGATAATAGCTACATCATACTTCATAATTTTAATAGTGTTTAAGTTATATTCTGGGATTATATTTATAAATCAAGCATATTCGTATCTTTCAATATCTTAATACCGGGATTATGTTTCAAAAGAAGTTTGATAAAGTCTTTTTCATTCTGTGGAGAAACCATCATCCACATCTTTCCCTCTTTCCAGACAACAATACGGTCTAACGACAATGAATAGCTGAAAACCGGAAGTATAGAACGTTCCAATGCTTCAATGTCTTTAATAGCTATTTCTTTTTTGGGGAAAATACCGCATCGCAATAATAACATTCCCGTGTCGGTTATCACATAATACGTATTAAGAAGGATGTGGATGGCAAAAAATGTGGCCATTAACATGACTGCCATGATGAACATATTCCTTTGCAGGAATGTCAAAACACATAAGATCACCATGATAATGATAAGCAAATGAAACCACCAATCAACTTTCGACTTGAATACTCTGTCCATATCCTTTTTTACCGCAAGATAATGAAAAAGACAACTCTGGCCGCCCTTTATTGTTATATATAATAATGTAAAGGCAAAAATAATGATAATAAAACATTTTACCGACAACGATCTGTATAAGTTTTCAGTAATGCTCGCTATACAGAGGTTATACCCCTGGTCGTATGTAAAGTATGAATTTATGAACAGGGGAAACACGCCTTTCCCTGAAGGTTTTGGCGAGAAACTAAAAGAGGAAGTCGCCTCTATGGCGCAACTGAAAATGACTAAAGAGGAGAAAATGTATATAACAAAACGTTGCTATTTCTTCGATCCTGTCTTTATTGATTTCCTTGAGGGATACCGTTATAATCCGGATGAAGTAATAATTGTACAGAACGGCGGTGAATTGCATGTCGAGATTGAAGGGTATTGGTACCGTACTGTATTGTGGGAAGTACCTTTAATGGCTATTATCTCTGAACTGTATTTCAAAATGATGGGTTCCGTACCGCAGAACATTGAGAAAAATGCCATCGATAAAGCTTTACAATTAAAAGAAATGCAAGCTGACCATTCGGATTTCGGTACGCGCCGCCGGTTTTCTTTCGATGTTCATGATAAAGTAGTTGGCAGCCTGATAGCAAATTCCGGAGACTATTTCAAAGGAACCAGTAATATATACCTGGCAATGAAATATGATACGACTCCTATCGGAACAATGCCGCACGAATGGTTTATGTACCACGGCGCATTATTCGGTTACCGTGCTGCCAATATGAAAGCACTGGAAGCCTGGGTGGATGTATACCAGGGTAGTTTGGGGATAACATTGACAGATACATATACAACTGATGCCTTTTACGATTCATTCAGCCTGAAACAAGCCAAATTGTTCGACGGTGTCCGTTGGGATAGTGGCGATCCGTTGGTATTTACAGATAAAACAATCCGGTTTTATAAAGACAACCGGATTGATCCGTTATCAAAAACAATCGTTTATAGCGACTCTTTAAATCTGGATAAAGTACGAGAAATCAAAGAATATGTGAATGGGCGCATACATGATGCCTATGGCATAGGAACATTTTTTTCTAATGATGTGGGTGTTACTCCATTGAATATGGTTATTAAATTAACGGAAATAAAACATCATGCTAATATGGGTTATCTTTTTGCCGTAAAGCTTTCGGATACTCCCGGTAAACATACAGGTAATATAGATGAAATAGAATTAAGTAAACGTACACTTAATATTTCGTGATTCCCATGTTCGCTTTTATCTTTTTAAAAAGAAATGTTTGCATAATACCGCGCATGGCCAAGTAACTTATGAATGCAATCCAAAGAGCATTGTTCCCAAACATCGGTACTAATGAGTAATAGAGGATAAAAAAGAAGAGAACAGCCACAAACATGGAATTCTTCATCTGGCGGGAGGCTGTCATTCCAATAAATATCCCGTCCCACAAGAAAGCGGCAAAACCTGCTACCGGGAAAAGTAACGCCCATACCTGAAAATCCTTTGAGGCTTCTATTATTTTTATTTTATCTGTTAAGAGCCTTAATATATCATCCGTAAATAAGGCATATACACAGGTAAATAATGCGACCAAACCGAGTCCCCATACAAACAGGCGTTTGATCAACTGTTGTAATGTCTGCCAATCCTTTGCTCCATAATAACGTCCGGCTAATGCTTCGGCGGCATACGCGAAACCGTCCATCATATAAGAGAAAAGGATAAACAATTGCATCAGCAGGCTATTGACAGCCAGATACGTATCACCGATATTTGCGGAAGCTGATGTAAAGAATGTTGTCACCAGAACTAAAGCCAGACTTCGCAGGAATATATCACCATTCACCTTAAAGAAAGGTTTAAATTCAGATAAATGTTTAACAAAGTAAAGTGTTACATATTCTTTCAGATATTTATATTTTTTATTCCATATTAATAATGTAAGGCTAAAAGCTATAAACTGAGCCAGAGCCGAACCTAAAGCAACACCTCTTAACTGCATTTTAAAACCAAAAACAAATAACAGGCTTAGAACAATATTAATAATATTTGTAGCGATGGAAACAAACATTGGTGTTTTAGCATCCTGCATACCGATAAACCAACCGGTCATGGCATACATACCCAAAACAAACGGTGCCGCCCAAATATAAATATAGAAGTAAGTACTTACATAAACTTGTGTTTGTGCACTCGTTTTTATAAAGAAAAAAGCTAATTGCAGTATAGGATATTGTAATATTATTATAAGCACACCTATAACAAAGGCAACTAAAAGAGAACGCAACAATATCATTACGGTTTCCTTTTGATTATTAGCTCCATAGGCTTGTGAAGTAAATCCACTGGTACCCATCCGCAAGAAAGAAAAATTCCAATAAATAAAATTAAATATGATGGCTGCCACAGCAATAGCTCCAATATATAATTCCGATTCAAGGTGCCCCGCAATAGCAGTATCGACCATTCCCAAAAGGGGAACCGTTATATTTGTTATTATATTGGGGATAGCTAAGTGTAATATTTTTTTATTCATTTTTGTTTTAAAATAAAAATGAAACTATATTTGTTATGTAAAATTAAAACAATACCGTTTGCGAACAAACCACTAAACTATTTTGTTTTAAACTAAACATATATTTATTAATTTAATCGTTTTTAAAATGGAAAAGACAGTAATTAAAAAAACCGTATTTTATTGTTTATGTGCTTTGCTTTCTGTAACTGTAATGAGCTCATGTAAACCAAATGATGCTAAATTACAGCAACAAGTCGAGTCTGCTATTAAAGCTGCTTACCCTGAAGTATCTGCAACTGTGAAAGATGGCGTTGCTACATTAACCGGCGCGGTTGACTCGGAAGCCGTAAGAACAGCCGCTGAATCAACTGCAAGATCAATTAAAAACATCAAAAGTGTTAATAATAACATCACAGTAAAGGCTCCTGCAGTAACAATTAATCCCGATAATGAAATCAGCAGAACTATATCTTCTGCCTTGAATGCCGGAGGTTATCAGGGTATTAATGTATCTGTGCAAAATGGAGAAGTAACTTTAAGAGGTGATGTAAAACGCGCGGACTTGCAAAAAGTTATGCAAATTGCAAACGAATCCAACCCTAAAAGAGTTATTAACGAATTAACAATAAAATAATGGATTTACGGGAAAAATATCAAAAACTGATAGATCACGCAGAAACTTCAGGCGTACAGGATTTATCTGTGGTAGAACAAAACAACGTACTTTATGTAACAGGTTCTACAACTGAATTGATTAAAGATCAACTTTGGAAGATCTATGATGAAATAGATCCGGATATGCGTGCTGCTGATTTAGTGCTAAATATTGAAGTAATACCCGGAACAGAGGAAATATACGAAGTTAAAGCTGGAGATAACCTTAGCAAAATAGCTAAGAAATATCCGAACATGACCTGGAAGAAAATATTCGATGCCAATACGGATCAGCTTAAAGATCCTAACTTGATACATCCGGGACAGAAATTAAGGATACCGCTTTAAAAACCTTATAAAAATCGCTTGCCTGATACAGACAAGCGATTTTTATTTTCTAACTTTGCTTCTTGATAAACTGTAATAGACATGGTAAAACGTTTTGATTTCCTGGTTATCGGTTCTGGTATCGCCGGGATGAGTTACGCGCTTAAAGTGGCCAACAAAGGTAAAGTAGCTCTAATTGCTAAGACAAATCTGGAAGAAGCCAACACTTATTTCGCTCAAGGAGGTATTGCTTCAGTTACAAATCTTATTACAGATAATTTCGAAAAGCATATAGAAGACACAATGATAGCAGGCGACTGGCTTAGTAACCGTGACGCGGTGGAAATGGTTGTCCGCAACGCACCGCAGCAAATCAGGGAACTTATCAGTTGGGGAGTCGACTTCGACAAAGATGATAAAGGAAACTTCGATCTTCATAAAGAAGGCGGTCATTCCGAATTCCGCATACTTCACCATAAAGACAGTACAGGAGCCGAAATACAGGACAGCCTCATAAAAGCCATCCTGAACCATCCTAATATTACGGTTTTCGAGAATCATTTTGCCATTGAAATACTGACACAGCATCATTTGGGTGTAACCGTTACTCGCCAGACGCCCGATATTGAATGTTATGGTGCTTATATTATGGATCTGGAAACAGGTACTATAGATACTTTTCTCTCTAAGGTTACCTTAATGGCAACGGGCGGCATCGGAGCTGTCTACCAAACAACCACCAACCCTTTAGTTGCTACAGGCGACGGTATTGCGATGGTTTACCGTGCAAAGGGAACGGTTAAGGATATGGAGTTTGTACAATTCCATCCCACCGCTTTATATCATGAAGGAGACAGGCCGTCATTTCTGATTACGGAAGCGATGCGCGGTTATGGCGCGGTGCTCCGCACGATGGATGGCGAAGAATTTATGCATAAGTATGATGAGCGTTTATCATTGGCTCCACGTGATATCGTTGCGCGTGCCATTGACAACGAAATGAAATTACGTGGGGACGATCATGTCTTCCTGGACGTTACACACAAAGACCCTGAAGAAACAAAAGAACATTTCCCTAATATTTATAAGAAATGCCTTGAAATAGGTATCGATATTACAAAAGATTACATACCGGTAGCTCCTGCGGCTCATTATCTGTGCGGAGGAATATTAGTGGACCTAAACGCCAGGTCATCTATTAACCGTTTGTATGCGGTGGGAGAATGTTCATGTACGGGATTGCACGGAGGAAACCGCCTCGCATCCAATTCCCTTATCGAAGCTGTCGTATATGCTGATGCAGCCGCAAAGCATAGCATACCCCTGATCGATCAATTAACCTATCAGGAAGATATTCCCGCGTGGAATGACGAAGGTGTACAGGCTTCCGAAGAAATGGTGTTGATTACTCAAAGCGCCAAAGAAGTTGGCCAGCTTATGAGTACATACGTTGGAATTGTTCGCTCAAACCTGCGTCTACAACGTGCCTGGCAACGGCTGGATATCAATTATGAAGAAACGGAAGACTTATTCAAACGGTCTGTTGCATCTAAAGACATTTGTGAACTTCGTAATATGATCAATGTAGGATACCTTATCATGCGGCAGGCTATCGACCGTAAAGAAAGCAGGGGGCTTCATTATACATTAGATTATCCACCTGTAAAAGAATAATTCATACATTACCTTTTAAATTTAGCTTACTTCCAAATAAAAATAGCTCGTTAGCAAATAAAAATTACTAACGAGCAAATTAACATTTCACTTGCAGCGTATTTTTCTTCTTTTACATCCTTATTTTAAAGAGGAAAAAGAAATGAATAAAATCACACATCAATTCGTAAGATATATACTTCCATTTATTTTTATAAGTGTATTGGTTTCTGATATTCATGCGGAAAAACCGTCTTTAAAGAGACATGAAATCTCCGCGCGTATGGGTTATGCCCACACAGTTGGAAGGATACATGGACTGACCAATGCATCAAAAAGTTATAAAAATGATATGCGTTCTGGTATCTCATGGGATGCAGATTATTATTTCTATCCTATTGAAGAATTATGTATCGGCGCATTTTATAGCGGTTTTACATCTGAAGAATCGCACACGGGCGGTTCCGACCATATTTACACCCATTATTTTGCACCTCAAATGGGATTAAATTGTTTGAATAATGCACTTTGGCGCATTCGGATGAACCTTGGAATGGGGTATATCCGGTACCTGAATAATAGTATTGTATACGAAAAAGACCGGAAAGTGACCGGCGGACGCCTCGCCGGGAATATAGGTTTAAAAGGAGAGTATCTTTTTACTCCCCACTGGGGTTTATCATTAAGTATGATATGCATTTATTCTAACCTGAAAGAAGTGGATATTGACTATCATAATGAAACTGTCAAAGTTAAATATAGGATTGGAAACAGGTCATCTGTTTCAAGACTGGATATTTCCGCCGGTATTCATTTTCATTTTTAAATCATTATACCTATGAAACAATATATTCTTACATTACTTTTTTTATTAACCCTCTCCGGTTGTTTTGAGGACGAAACCGTAGACCCTACCGTCATGCCGGAAGAAACAACGGTTGGCGCCAATACTTTCGGATGCCTGATCAACGGATGGGTGTACGTTAGTGGACGCTATATGGACTTTATCTGGGGTGGTTTAGAGTTTTTATATGAGGAAGAAGAGGGATATATGTATGTATCCGCCCTGCTACAACCTGAGAAACGACTCTCTTTTTATATCATAGATCCTGCAGAAGGAGAAACAACTACGATAACCAATCTTCGATGGGATGGGAACGGATTGCCCGACGGAACCGCAACCATTTCCCGATTAGATACAATTAATAAAATAATAAGCGGAAGATTTCAGGCGGGATCTATTACAGAGGGAAGGTTTGACGCGGTTTATACTAAATAACAATAGTATGTTTTTAATAATTGGTGTACATCATTAAAAAAGTAATGCACGTCATTTTATAGAACGACGCGCATTATTTATTTCATTTAAAACAATCACTTATTAATAGTTCTGTTTCATGGGTTCAAAGAAAGCCTGCGGATGGTCGCATGCCGGGCATTTTCCAGGAGCTGTTTTACCTTTGTGGATAAAACCGCAATTACGGCATTGCCATTCGATCTCTTCTTCTTTCTGGAACACTTCTCCTTTAGATAAGTTTTCCAGCAACTTCAGATAGCGTCTTTCGTGTTCCTGCTCTACTTTAGCGATCATACGCCATACAACGGCAATTTGTTTAAATCCTTCTTCTTCCGCAATATCGGCAAATGCCGGATATAGATCATGCCACTCTTCGTTTTCACCGGCTGCAGCCGCAGCAAGGTTTTCCATAGTATTGCCTATTTTGCCTGCGGGGAAAGACGCTGTAATTTCAACCATTCCGCCCTCTAAGAACTTAAAGAAACGTTTAGCATGCTCTTTTTCCTGTTCTGCGGTTTCCATGAATACGCCGGCAATTTGTTCGTAACCTTCTTTTTTGGCCACGCTTGAGAAGAACGTGTAACGGCTTCTTGCCTGTGATTCTCCGGCAAATGATTTTAATAGATTTTGTTCGGTACGCGTACCTTTAATACTTTTTTCCATAATACTAATTTATATATAATAATGTAAGTTAGAAAGAGCCCTTGCTTGGGACGTTCAAATGTAACGAATAGTTCGCTCAACTGCAAATGTTTTTTTTCGTAACTTTGCCGCTCATTTGTACTTTTTAGCGAGAAATGATGAAAGGAAAAATTGATTTTCAGCCGAAGTTGTTTACCATGCTCAAAAGCTATTCAAGGGAAAAGTTTATGAGCGACCTTATGGCTGGTATCATTGTAGGCATAGTGGCTCTGCCCCTTGCCATTGCTTTTGGTATTGCATCCGGTGTCAGTCCTGAAAAGGGACTAATAACTGCCATCATCGGAGGGTTTATTGTCTCTTTCCTTGGGGGAAGTAATGTACAGATAGGAGGGCCGACAGGCGCTTTCATCGTTATTGTTTACGGCATTATACAGAATTACGGAGTAGAGGGACTTGCTATCGCTACGGTTATGGCAGGGATCATGCTGGTGATCATGGGCGTATTAAGGTTGGGTACTGTTATTAAGTTTATTCCTTATCCCATCGTAGTTGGTTTCACCAGTGGTATCGCCCTTACTATTTTCACTACACAAATTAAAGACCTGTTCGGATTGAATATTGAGAAAGTACCGGCTGATTTCCTTTCTAAATGGGTTGTTTATTTCCAAAATTTCTCATCCATGAATCTTTGGCCTTTGCTGATTGGATTATTGAGTATCGCTATCATTGTTTATACTCCCAGAATATCAAAAAAAATACCCGGTTCGTTAATCGCCATTATTCTCATGACAATTATTGTTTACCTGTTACGACAATATCTGGATATTGATTCGATTGAAACAATCGGCGACCGATTTACGATCAGCGCCTCCCTTCCACAACCGGGACATATCCCGTTTAATATGGAAACGATCAATCTGCTATTGCCCTCTGCTTTCACCATCGCTATGCTTGGAGCTATCGAATCGCTTTTATCAGCGACCGTAGCGGATGGTGTGACCGGAGATAAACATAATTCCAACACGGAACTTATCGCACAGGGAGCAGCGAATATAGTTGTACCCATCTTCGGAGGTATTCCGGTTACCGGCGCAATTGCGAGAACCATGACTAATATTAATAACGGTGGCCGCACTCCTGTTGCCGGTATAATACATGCCGTTGTCCTGTTATTGATTTTATTATTCTTGGGTCCTCTCACAAAACATATACCTATGGCTTGTCTTGCAGGAGTGCTGATTATTGTTTCCTATAATATGAGTGAATGGAAGACCTTTCGTTCGTTGCTAAAAGGGCCAAAGAGCGATGTGTATGTGTTGTTAGCGACCTTCTTTTTGACCGTTATCTTCGACCTGACAATAGCTATCGAAATCGGTTTGCTTATGGCTATGTTCCTTTTTATGCGCCGGGTTACTGAAACAACACGTATCTCCGTAGTGCGCAATGTGATCGATCTTTCCAGTGAAGGCGAGATACAACATGATGAAGAAAAACTAACGGTTCCCGATGGTGTGGAAGTATATGAAATAGACGGTCCGTTCTTCTTTGGTATAGCTAATAAATTCAATGGCGTTATGCAGACATTGGGGGATAAGCCGAAAGTACGTATTATCCGTATGCGGAAAGTACCGTTTATGGATTCAACAGGACTGCATAATTTAGAGAGTTTATTGCGGCTTTCCCAATCAGAAAATATACATATTATCTTGTCTGGCGTCAATCAGGAGGTACAAACCGTGTTAATAAAAGCCGGATTCGACCGTAAGATAGGAAAAGGAAATATCTGTAGTAATATCAATGAAGCTTTGTCTAAAGCAAATGAGTTCGTACAATCAAACAACTGAGCAACCGAATAACTAACAATCAGTTATTCAATTACTCAGTTACTCAATTATTCAGTTATTATTCTATTCCTCCACCTAAAGCTCTGTACATATTAACGGCGGCTTGTAGTTGTTCAAGTTTATCGCTTACTTGTCCGAGGGATGCTTGTAACAGGTTCTGCTGCGCGGTGAGTACTTCGGTATAATTGGCTTCACCGGCTTTAAGGAGTTCCTGCGTGAAGTAGACGGAAGTGTTCAATGATTCCACCTGCTTTGTACGTAAGTCGTTCTTTTGTAAGGAAGACTCAAACGTAAAGAATATATCCGAAACTTCCTGTGCGGCGCTTAACACTGTTTTACGGAAAGTAAGGTAAGCCTCTTCCTGTTGTGCCTTAGATATTTTTACCTGTCCGCGAAGTTGTTTACCTGCAAAGATCGGTTGAGTAAGTCCACCTATAATACTGGCAAAGAGATTTTCAGGCTGGAAAAAACTTGAGAGTGTTGCTGCTCCGAAACCTATCATCGATCCGGTATTTAAAGTGATTGAAGGATATAGTGCTGCCTGAGCGGCATTCGTCATTTCAAAGGCGGAGCGAAAAGCCAGTTCAGCCTGCGAAACATCCGGACGTTTTGCGAGCATTTGGGCAGGAATACCATGTTCGAGTTCTTCAGGAATAGTTTGGTCTTTAATGGTTCCGCGCAAAACAGGGCCGGGGCTCCTTGCTAACAAAACACTTAATGAATTCTCAAGCTGCCGGATCTGGTTTTCCAGCTCGGGAACACTTATTTGAGTACTATACAATAAAGCCTTACTTTGCTCTACGGCCGCTCCATTCAGCATACCCGCTTCCATCATTGCCTGCATGGTCTCCGTGCTTTCCTCTAACAGATCGATCATATCTTTAGTTACTTCCAATTGCTCGTCTAAAGCTAAAAGGGAATAATATGAAATGGCGATATTAGATATCAATGAGGTTTGAATCAGATTCCTGTACGCATATGATCCAAGGAACTGGGCATAACGGGCTCTGGACTGGCGGTTAAGCTTTCCCCAGATATCAGCTTCCCACTGCATAGCTACTCCGAGCCGATAGGTGGTGGAACCGTTTCCTAATACATCCTTTTTACCGTCTGAATCGACACTTAACCGGGTATGCTCTATCTGTCCTGCTAAAGCTGCCGTAGGAAAGTACGCCGCACGGGCTATACCTAAGGCAACCTCTGCTTGCTGAATCCGGGTGTACGCAATCCTGAGGTCATAATTCTGCTCCAGGCCTTCTTCAATTAATGCCTGTAAATAGGGATCGGAAAAGTATTCACGCCATGGGATATTGGCAATCGTTGTCGTATCGTTCGGATTTTCTCCCCGATAAAGATCTGCCGATTCAATTTCGGGGGATTTATATTTGTTTACCACCTGGCAGGAAGAAAGCCCCATAAAGAGAATAACTCCTGTGAGGATGATACCTTTGCTATATATCTTTCTCATAACTTTCATTATTTACTTGTCTTGATATATTCATCGTTCGTATTAATAAATCCCGATTTGCTTATCTTATCTTGTATCGTCTGGAAGATGATATACAGTGATGGTATAACTAATATACCTATCAAGGTTCCGATAAGCATACCTCCAATGGCGCTTAAACCGATGGAACGGTTACCAATTGCCCCTGCTCCCGATGCGATTGCAAGAGGCAGAAGTCCGAAGATAAATGCAAAAGAGGTCATCAGGATAGGACGAAGACGTGCAACAGCTCCATTCACTGCAGCTTCCACAACACTCATGCCCTGCTGTCGTCGCTGGATAGCATATTCAACAATCAATATGGCATTTTTAGAAAGCAATCCGATCAACATAATAAGGGATATCTGTACATATATATTATTTACGATACCGCTACCGGTCATGAGTCCTAAGAAAATAAAAATAAATACGCCTGACAATCCTACGGGTAATGACAATATTACCGCCAACGGCAGAATATAACTTTCATACAGGGCGGCAAGTAACAAGTAAACGAAAATCAAACAGAGAAGGAATATCAGATACGTTTGTCCCCCGCTGGTTACCTCTTCACGGGTCATGCCTGAGAAATCGTAACTGTATCCATCGGGTAATACTTCGGCTGCTTCTTCCCTTACCGCGTTCAACGCGTCACCGGTGCTGAATCCATCTACGAAGTTCGGAATAATCGTTACGCTCATGGATGAATACATATTGAAGCGGTTCAACATTTGCGGACCTGTGATGTCTTTAATACTGATAAACTCTGTTATAGGCGACATTTCTCCTGAAGATGTACGAATATAATACCTGTCGAGATCTTCCAGTTTCGAACGATATTCAGGAGCAGCCTGTACCATTACGCGGAATTGTTTTCCATACAGGTTAAAGTTGGATATATACATACTTCCAACATACGCCTGAAGGGTGGTCATTACTTCTCCAAGCGTTAGTCCCGCATCTTTAATTTTAGGCATATTAGCCGTCAGTTCTTTTTGCGGGAAATTCGGATTGAAAGTGGTCATTGCCATCATCACCTCTTCGCGTGCCTGCATCTTCGCAAGGAATTGATTTGTAATATCAAAGAATTGGTTCACATCCCCTCCTGTACGATCCTGCATTTGCATTTCGACACCATTACTAAGACCGAATCCCTGAAGGGTTGGCGTGCCCATAAAAATAAAGGTGGCATTTGTTATGGTATCCGTCCTTTGTTTCAGAAGAGCTGCTACTTCGTTTGTCGTAATCTTGCGTTCATCCCACGGGTCCATCTTCAACATTATTGTCGCATATGAGCTACCTATACCACTCATAAAGTTTACCCCGGTGATATTTTGTACATAGTGTACATTCGGAATTTCTTCTGCTATTTTAACAACCTGGGTTACTAAGGAGTCTGTTCTCTCCAGTGAGGTTCCTGGAGGCAAAGTGATCATTCCCAATACACCTCCACTATCTTCCTGAGGAACGAAACCTGTCGGAATCCTACTCATCAATCCGACAAGTATCAATGCGCTTACTGCAATGATAGCAACCGTAATCCAACGATGATTCTTTTTCCCCAGAAATAAAAGTGATGATTTATATTTGTTAGTAGCAGCTGTAAATCCTGTATTGAAAGCAAAGTAAAAACGCTGGATGAAATTTTTCTTTTTCAATTCTTCGTCTCCATGCGCTTTCAGGAATAAAGCACAAAGTGCGGGACTGAGCGTTAACGCGTTAACTGCCGAAATCATAATGGATATGGCAAGCGTAAGCCCGAACTGTTTGTAGAACACGCCGGAAGTTCCGCTGATAAAACTCACCGGAATAAATACAGCCGACATAACTAATGTGATTGAAATAATAGCCGGAGCAATCTCGCCCATTGCTTTCAGGGTGGCTTCCTTGGGGTCTTTCATACCCGCGTCGAGCTGTGCATGGACAGCCTCGACGACGACAATGGCATCGTCGACCACTATACCAATCGCTAATACCAAGGCGAATAGAGTGAGAAGGTTTACAGAGAAACCAAATAGCTGCAGGAAGAAGAACGTTCCCACAATAGCTACCGGCACGGCAATTGCCGGAATAAGTGTGGAACGGAAATCCTGAAGGAAAATGAAAACGACGAGGAATACCAATACAAAGGCTTCCAGAAGGGTACTTACCACTTTGTTAATAGATGCGCTAAGGAATTCATTGGCATCCATTACATAATTCACTTTTAATCCGGGAGGAAATAGTTTTTCGGCTTCTGCAAGCTCCGCTTTTATATTGTTGATTACCTGTTGCGCATTCGATCCCGCTGTCTGGTTAATACCGATAGCGACGGACTCCCTGCCGTTCAGTTTCGAGAATACTATGTAACTTAATGCACCCAACTCTACGTCTGCCACATCTTTAACTCTTAGTATTTGTCCGTTTTCAGAACGTATAATAACATTTCCGAACTCTTCGGAAGAGGTCAGACGGCCTGTATATTTAAGCGTATATTGAAATGTCTGGTCGCTGTTTTGCCCTAATTCACCGGGAGCAGCTTCAATATTCTGTTCCTGCAAAGCCGCGATCACTTCCATCGGGGTCAGTTTGTAGGCGGCAAGCACGTCCGGTTTGAACCAGATACGCATCGAATAGTCCTGCGCTCCGTAAACGTTCGCGTCTCCTACCCCTTTAACACGTTTGATCTGGGGAAGAATATTAATATTGGCATAGTTTTGTATGAAGATACGATCGTAATCAGGGTTATCTGATGATATGGAGATCATCATAATATTACTACTCTGTTGCTTACGCACGGTCACACCCGCCTGCGTTACTTCCTGTGGAAGGAGTGAACTGGCACGCGCAACAAGGTTCTGTACGTTTACCGAAGCAATATCGGGGTTGATACCTCTTTCAAAATATACGGTTATATTAGCTGATCCGTTATTGGAGGCTGTAGAAGTCATATAGGTCATACCTTCCACACCATTGATCGCTTCCTCCAAAGGTATCACCACACTTTTCATTACAACATCCGCATTTGCTCCCGCGTAATTGGCAGAAACATATACAGTAGGAGGAGCAATATCAGGATATTGCTCGACGGGGAGGGTTAGTAGCCCGATAATACCTAATACCACGATCACGATAGAGATCACGGTCGACAATACCGGTCTTTCTATAAATGTTTTTAGCATTGTCGTTTTTTTTAATTTACTTTAATCTTTTTGCCATTGGCCAGGGTAGCAATTCCATCGGTCACAATTCGTTCTCCTTCCTGTAAACCTTCGGTTACCGCATAACTCCGTCCGTCAGGGGTAGGCACGGCTGTTATGATATTTTGCACCACCGAATCGGCCTGAACTTTATAAACTAAAATTTTATCCTGTTGGGCAAACGTAGCCTTTTGTGGGATAACTATCACGTCTTCTAATACTCTTGGTATGGAGATCGTGCCACTTGTGCCGCTTCTCAATACCCCTTGTTTATTAGGGAATTCGGCACGAAAATTAGCTGATCCGGTAGTGATATTTACAGTTCCGGTTATTGTTTCAATCGTTCCTTGTTCAGGATAAACAGTGCCATCCGCGAGAGTTAAAGCTACTTTCGGGGCGTTCTTTATTTTCTCAGCCTGCGTATCCCCTTCAAGGGTGTTTAAGAATTCTGATAATGTCTTTTCATTTAACGAGAAATAGGCAAAGACATTACTTGTATTAGCGACAGTAGTTAAGATATTCTGATTGTTAACTAAGCTTCCCTGCCGATAAGGGATTGAACCAACCACTCCGTCTACCGGACTGGTAACGTTTGTCCAGCTCAATGTTGCCTGCGCATTCGCTAATGAAGCTTCTGCCTGGAGTTTGGCAGCTTCTGCCGATTTATAGGCATTCTCAAAAGTCTCGAGCTGTACGCGGCTGACGATTCCCTTTTCTGCTAATGGGGTAATTCTATCTACATTCAGTTTAGCTGTACTTACCTGTGCATCCGCAGTTGCAATAGCTGCCTGAGCCGTAACCACTGCCTGCTCGGTTTGAGGTGAGTTAATTTTAAATAAAGCCTGCCCTTTACGCACGATTGATCCTTCGTCAATATAAATAGCTTCTATAAATCCGTCAATCCGGGGGCGGATTTCAATATCTTCCTGTCCGCGGATCGTCACCGGATAAACGGATTGTAAAGTAGCATCCTGTTTGCTTACAACCGTTGTAAGATATTCCTGAAGCTGAGTATCACTACTCGCTTGATTTGATTTCTTTCCGCAAGAAACCAGCAAAAGGAGAGCCGCTGCCCCCCATAACAATCTTTCTATCTTCATATACCTATTATATTAATTAAACACCGTTTATCTTTTTGCTGTGCAAAACTAACCATTTTACTCCATCATAGGTTCAATCTCTCTTTCAATAATTTATATCCTGAATTACTTGCCCTTACACTCGTTCCATTCTTTAATCGAACCTGATAACTTTCTTTTCCGAACAACTCGACCCGTATGATATAATTTGTATTCACTATTGTCGACCGATGAATACGTACAAAGCTCGTTTGAGGTAAATGGGATTCGAAATACTTCATTGTTTGCTCCTTTATGTATTGTCCGGATGGAGTAAACAACGTAACATAATCCCCACTTGCCTGAATGCAGAACAACTCATCGATATGTATAATATGGATACGAGTCCCATCCTTTACTGAAATACGATCGATCAATTCCTCCTCTATAACCGGCAACTCTGTTTTTTCTATAACGGATGGTTCATCTGTCTCCTGATTTAAATGCGTATACCATTGGAGTAATATTACCCAGCATAACAGGCCAAAAAGAAATCGTAAAGGTAAGCTTGCTATAAAAGCTTCCCGTTCGTTTAGTCCCAAAAGGCTCAAAACAGAAAAACTTATACCAAGGCAGATGACTTGCACAAGTAATGCCACACCTATCTGTGCCTGCCAGACCCGCACCTGAAGAATAAAAAACCATCCGAGATACCCGGCAACAGCCAATAACCCTATCGATACAATACTATCTACTATTGCCGCTTCATAATCATAACCGGCATACAGAATAAGTAGACCCCATTGTACCACAATAGCAGTCAATATAAGGACAGGGCCAATCGTTTTATTAAATGTTGAACTCGTAAACGGATGGTCGAACATGATTAACTCTTTATTTCTAATCCACTGAAAGTAATATCCCCTTTGATAACTAATTTATGACTATAATCGATCTCGTTTGAAACAAAACGTTTGTCATCTATTCCCCCCAGAGTAGTATCTGCTTCAATTATAACATTCCAATTGGAAGGAAGGAACAATTCAATTCCGCCGAAACTAATATCTATCGAGATAATGGTAACTTCGGTTTCCAATTTCGTTCTCCTGAGATCTAACGAGATAGAGCCGAACGAGGCATTCAGAGTCGCTCCTTTGAATACGGGATCGAGAACAATATGTTTTACTCCTCCGAAACTAACTTCCGAATTAACAAACCCATCCCCTCCCGAGATAGGTTCAGCTTTCAATGGGTGGTGATGCCATTTATTACCGCCTTTTTTGCCGAGTTTGAATAAAATCCCTATTCCAATAATTATTAAGAATACAGGCCAATAAGTTCCAAGCATATACATTCCGGGGAATAAGAAATAAGACCCGACAGCTATTAATACCAGCCCGCCAATAAAATTCCTTTTTATCAGTTGAACTACCCCTATAACAATTAGTAACATTTGCCATGATACCAACGCATAGAACAGGTCATTTTCGACAAATCCTAAATTACGTCCGAGAAATAGTAACCCTACAATAATAAAAACTGCGGCAGTTACAATAATATTTAATTTACTGTGCCAACTCCGGTGTACATGAAATGCGTTCATAATAATTTACTTTTAATTTTCACCAAATGTATTCGTTCATTCCTTCTCCGGCAACATCATTACGGCCATCAGGAGTATTTTCCCGACGAATCGGTGAATTTAATCGACAAAAAAACTCCCCCATAGTTATATCAGTGGAGGAGTTTCTTTAGTATTCATTATCTGATTTTAATCTTTCAGTTTAGCTTTGATGAATTCACGGTTCAATCTGGCAATATTTGAAATAGAAATATCCTTCGGACATTCTGCCTCACAAGCACGTGTATTGGTACAATTACCGAAGCCCAGTTCATCCATCTTAGCAACCATCGCTTTCGCACGGCGGGCAGCTTCAATTCTTCCTTGCGGAAGTAATGCCAACTGGCTTACTTTTGCCGATACAAACAACATGGCTGAACCGTTCTTACAAGCGGCGGCACAAGCACCACAGCCGATACAAGCTGCTGCGTCCATGGCAAGGTCTGCATCCTTTTTAGGAATAGGAATCGCATTTGCATCTGGTATACCACCTGTATTCACAGAAACAAAACCACCTGCCTGAATGATCTTATCGTATGCATAACGGTCGACCATCAAATCGCGGATAACCGGGAATCCTGCCGAACGCCATGGCTCAATAGTAATAGTTGCGCCATCTTCAAACTTACGCATGTGTAACTGACAGGTAGTGATACTTGTATCCGGCCCGTGAGCATGTCCGTCGATATACAAAGAACACATTCCGCAGATACCCTCACGACAATCATGGTCGAAAACTACAGGATCTTTCCCTTCATTGATTAGTTGCTCATTTAGGATATCCAACATTTCGAGGAAAGAACTGCCTTGTGATATATCTTTCAGTTGGTAAGTTTCAAAAGCTCCTTTTTCTTTCGGACCTTTCTGACGCCAAACTTTCAGTGTTATATTTATATTTTTATCCATTGTTGTTTAGTTTTTGTAATTTCTTTGTTGACGAACTACGAATTCATAATCAAGCGGCTCTTTGAGCATAACAGGATCTTTATCCTCACCTTGATACTCCCAGCATGATACATACGAGAACAAGTCATCCCGACGAAGCGCTTCCCCTTCCGGAGTCTGGTATTCTTCGCGGAAGTGTCCTCCACATGATTCGGCACGATCGTATGCATCGTGCGCCATTAACTCGCCAATTTCAATAAAGTCGGCTAAACGTAATGCTTTCTCAAGCTCTACATTTAAGTCGTCGGCATTACCTGGGATAAGAACATTACTCCAGAATTCCTTCTTTAGCTTCTTCAACATTTCGATAGCTTCTTTAAGCCCTTCCGCGTTACGTGCCATACCGACATGATCCCACATGATATGTCCCAGCTCTTTATGGATACTGTCGACAGTCCGTTTGCCTTTGATATTCATCAAACGTGTAACACGTTCTTTGATATGTTTCTCTGCTTCTTCGAATTCAGGTAGATCCGTGCTGAAACGGGGAACCTGAATTTGATCAGCCAGATAATTTTGAATAGTATATGGTAATACGAAATATCCGTCAGCCAGACCTTGCATCAAAGCGGATGCACCCAAACGGTTCGCTCCGTGATCAGAGAAGTTAGCTTCACCGATAGCGAATAAACCAGGAACTGAAGTCATCAATTCATAATCAACCCACAGTCCACCCATCGAATAGTGTAAGGCAGGATAGATCATCATCGGTGTTTCATAAGGATTGTCATCAACAATCTTTTCATACATCTGGAAAAGGTTACCGTAACGGGCTTCCACCACATCACGACCTAAACGCCCGATTGCTTCTGCAAAGTCAAGGTAAACAGCCTGTCCGGCGCCTACACCGAAACCGGCGTCACAACGTTCTTTCGCAGCACGAGAAGCCACGTCGCGAGGAACCAAGTTACCAAACGCAGGATAACGGCGTTCCAGGTAATAGTCACGGTCTTCTTCTTTCAATTGAGTAGGCTTCAGCTTTCCGGCACGGATAGCTTCGGCATCTTCTTTCTTCTTCGGAACCCATATACGTCCGTCATTACGTAACGACTCGGACATCAAGGTTAGTTTAGACTGGAATTCACCATGCACCGGAATACAGGTCGGATGTATCTGAACCATACAAGGATTAGCAAAATAAGCGCCTTTCTTATAACATTGCCATGCAGCCGAACCATTAGAAGCCATTGCATTGGTAGATAAGAAGAATGTATTTACATAACCTCCGGTAGCTACCACAACAGCATGAGCAGAGAAACGTTCCAGTTTACCGGTAATCAGGTTACGGGCAATGATACCGCGCGCACGTCCGTCTATTTTTACCACGTCAACCATTTCATGGCGTGTGTACATCTTCACTTTATTCAAACCGATCTGACGGCTCAAAGCAGAATAAGCGCCTAATAATAACTGTTGTCCGGTTTGACCACGTGCGTAGAATGTACGGGAAACCTGGGCGCCACCGAAAGAACGGTTATCTAATAAACCACCGTATTCACGGGCAAAAGGAACGCCTTGGGCAACACATTGGTCGATAATGGAATTAGAAACTTCAGCCAAACGATACACGTTAGCTTCGCGGGCACGATAGTCGCCCCCTTTGATTGTATCGTAGAATAAACGATAAACAGAGTCACCGTCATTTTGATAATTCTTGGCAGCATTGATACCTCCCTGTGCAGCAATAGAGTGAGTACGGCGAGGAGAATCCTGAATACAGAAGTTCAATACGTTGAATCCCATTTCAGCAAGCGAAGCAGCAGCAGATGCTCCGGCCAAACCGGTACCAACAACGATAATATCCAGACGACGCTTATTCGCAGGGTTCACCAATTTCTGATGATCTTTATAATTTTTCCACTTGTCAGCCAATTGGCCTTGAGGAATTTTTGAATTTATCTGAGTCATAATGTTTGATTTTCTAAATTGATTACACCTTAAAATAACTGTAAACTCTTCAGGTAGAAGAATATGGTTACAAATGCAAATCCTAGGCAAATGACAGTTGCAAAGATATCTGATATAACTTTCCAACGATTCAGCCAGATTGTATTATTCCAGCCGATAGTATGAATTGCGCTCCAGAAACCATGCGTCAGGTGGAACCATAAGGCCACGTACCAAACAAGGTAAAGTATAACAATAAGCGGCTGGCTGAAATAGTATTTGATAAATTCAGCTCCGGCGGTTGTTGATACTGTTGCTCCTCCTAATGCTACTTCATGATGTCCCATTAATTCGGCAAACATCATTTTATACCAGAATTGTGAAAAGTGTAAAACAAGCAGACATACCACAATAAGTCCTAAAACAAACATGTTTTGAGATGACCACTCTACATTTTTAGGTTTTGTGTTTACCGCATAACGGTCATTACCACGAGCTTTACGGTTTTGCAATGTCAGCATAATGGAGTAACAGATGTGGATCACTAACCCTGCTGCCAGAACGAGCGTTCCTGCTACGGCATACCAATTAGAGCCTAAAAAGGCACAAATCATGTTATATGCCTCTTCCGAGAAGACAGCTGTTAGATTCATCGACATGTGAAACAGTAAAAACAAAACGAGGAAGAGACCTGATATACTCATTATCAGCTTCTTCCCGATAGAAGAATTAAGTAACCACATAAGATAAATAGTTTAAGTTATTTACTTGTATTTAGAAATTTTTTTCATCCATTATTGTATCCGTCATGCAAAGGTATGTTAATTAGACATATAAAACAAAAGATTAAAGTAATATTTCTTACCTAGATTTATTAAAGTATCTATCACCTTCCACACTTCGCATAACAGACTGTTTCTGAACACATAACGAGTGGGAGATAATCTTCCACCCCGTGCAAACATCTATCATCTTTTGTGGACAGATTAAATAAACAGATAAAAAGTAGGAAGATTGATACAATAATGTAACCAAAAGGCCGGCAAGAAGTTATATAAAGGTAACGTATATTTTATCTGCCACCGACCGGTGGATATTAATACACCAACTGGTGGATATTAATGCACCGGCTGGTGGATATTAGTGCACCAGCCGGTGGCAGATAAAATATACGGCAGGAAAATGGGAGGAGGACGTGAACAAAATACCAAAGGATAATGAGCTAAGTAGGAAATCTTTTATATATTTATCGTCAAAATAACAGAAGGTAAAACAATTTGTAAACGCTACAGGTTCATACGTAAAGTATTAGTTTCTTAATTAACAAATTGTAGTATGAAAAATATTTTATTAATTAGTTTATCGATTATGATATCTGCATCTTTTAATGCTTGCAACAACAATAAAACAACGGAAGCAACCTATGAAGGAGAAGACATTTCGGGCATTGCTGAAATAACAAGGGATAAGAACACCAAAGCCGCATCTATTAGAATTGACACGGATGGCCGGTGGAAATTGTATGCAGGCCCTAAAGTGGAATCGATTGATTTTTCAAAACCTGTTCTTGAGAAACAAGGAAAAGGAGATTTCGCCATTCCGGTACCTGACTCTGTCAGAAGTTATTTTCAACTTGTAACAGACGGTGGTAAAGCCATACTGGCTGAAAACCATCTGCCCATGACCGGAGGTTTTAATTTCAGGGATTTAGGTGGAATTAAAACAAAAGACGGGCATTTTGTGAAATGGGGAAAAATATTCCGTTCCGACGATTTACATAATCTTACTGATGCCGACCTGAATTATTTAGCCAGTATACCTCTCATATCCATCGTGGATTTCAGGTCTGAAAGCGAAGTCAGTCAATTACCTGACAAAGTTCCTTCTTCTGTTGTGAAAGATTATCCTTATCATATTACACCCGGTAACCTTACCGCAAGCTCCGACCTATCTCAATTCAATGTATCCGATATGGATAGTGTTATGATGAGTATCAATAAATTGCTGGTCACCGATTCTACTGCAATAAAAAGGTATAAAGATTTCTTCGCCTTGTTGCAGAATGAGAAGGACGTACCTCTGATGTTCCACTGTACAGCGGGTAAAGACCGCACCGGCATGGGAGCAGCACTGGTGCTATTCGCTTTAGGAGTGGATGAGGACACGATTATGGATGATCACCTGCTATCCAACATTTATTTAAAGGATAAATACGCTAAATATGTAGCCCAATATCCTGAACTAGAACCTTTATTCGGTGTAAAATCTCAATACTTACAAGCAGGGATCAACGAAATAAAAGAAACATACGGCAGTATCGATAACTATTTAGAGAACACATTAGCTGTAGATATCCCCAGATTCCGGGAGATGTATTTATATTAATGTATAAAAGGATTCGGCACAGGAAAGGACATGGAATTCACTCTCCTTTTGTATATAATCTCATTACAAAAGTCATAGAGGAGCGAAACCCGTATTACCGGTATCATGACATTGAATTAATCAGGAAAAAGCTTCTGTATAAAGAGGATAGTTTTTTTCAAACCGGTAAAACGAAACTTCCTTTAGCCGAAATAGTAAAAAAGAAAGCGATACGGCCTAAACACGGCGCTTTATTATTCCGCCTGACAAATTATTTCAAGCCTGATAAAATATTACAGATAGGTACGTCATTGGGCTTGTCGACATTATATATCAGTTCTTATAAGCCCGGGTTGACCTGCGTATCTCTAGAACCGGATAAAGACTATTCGCTTATATCAAAATGGGTATATGAGAATGGAGCGCGCACTTCTATTGATTTACAGACCGGAGCGTATCGCGATAAGCTTCCCGGTATTCTGAATAAAATGAAAAAGGTCGATTTCGTTTTCATGAATATCCATGATGATTCATCAGAAAATAACTATATTTTTAATGAGTGCATTAAACATACGCACAATGAAAGTGTCTTTGTAATGGAAGGGATCAAAAACAACCAGGTTACGCGCAACTTCTGGAATGAAACTTGTACGCATCCGGAAGTGACCGTAACGATCGACCTGACTTCCATAGGTATTATATTTTTTAATAAAAAACATTACAAACGCGATTATAAGTTATACTTTTAATATTAAAATACGGATATGAAAAAAAGTGCAGTGTACACCCGCACGGGTGATAAAGGGACAACCTCGTTAGTGGGCGGGCAACGTGTTTCGAAAGCAGACGACAGGATTGAAAGTTATGGTACAATAGATGAATTAAATTCATTTACGGGTCTCTTGATAACCGATCTGACGGATCAGGAAGACCTGGATTTCCTCAAGTTTGTACAACATAAATTATTTACGATCGGTTCTTATCTGGCTACCGACCAGGAAAGCACCGAACTTAAAATTGAAAGCAAGGTTTCGCCCGAAAGCATTGTGCGGATAGAGAAAGAAATCGACAGGATTGACAGCACCCTTCCTAAAATGAAGAATTTTATTTTGCCTGGAGGTAGTCGTTCGGCTGCTGAAGCCCATCTATGCCGTACGGTTTGCCGCCGCGCGGAACGGCGTATATACCGCTTAATGGAGAAGAGTCAGGTAGAAGAACCTGTCTTGATTTTTATTAACAGATTATCAGACTATTTCTTCATTTTAGCGCGTAAAGAATGTATTAAAAATAATGGAAGTGAAATAATTTGGGATTATACTTGTATCTAAAGAATAAAGTTATATTTTTGCGGAAAAATTTGAAAACCAAACCACTGAGGTGGTTATTAATACTTAACAACTATGTATTGGACATTAGAGTTAGCTTCGAAGTTAGAAGATGCGCCCTGGCCTGCTACGAAAGATGAGTTAATTGATTACGCGCAACGCTCGGGTGCTCCCCTGGAGGTTATCGAAAACTTACAGGAGATGGAAGATGAAGGAGAAATTTACGAATGCATGGAAGATATTTGGCCGGATTATCCAAGTAAAGAAGATTTCTTTTTTAATGAAGAAGAATATTAGAAATGTAAGATGTAAATAACGGATAAAATATACGAGACAGTAAGTCGAAATGGTTTACTGTCTCGTTTGTTTTTCTACTAAATATACAATTTATTGCTTTTCTCAGCGTTACGTTCTTTAGTGATCAACATATCCTTTTTTGTGGAAAGTAAATAAAATGAAGAGAGTTCTTCTTGCACTTATCGCTATTATGACTTTAGGGAGTACCGCCCTGGCGCAATACGACGCGCAATTCAGCCAGTACTTTCTGTCAATGGGATATTATAATCCTGCCTATGCAGGGACATCAAGCGATCTGAATCTTTTTGCTTTACACCGCCAGCAATGGGTAGGAATGGATGGCGCGCCTAAAACTTTCTATGTGGCCGGTGATATGCCGCTTCGTTTAGGCAAGAATATGGCCGGCATAGGATTGGTTGTGACAACAGAAAGTATCGGGCTTTTCCAGAACTCACACATATCCGGACAGTTCGCCTACAAACATAAGTTGTTCGGAGGAACAATAAGTATAGGCTTACAAGTGGGAATAGCAAGTATTTCTTTCGACGGAACAAAGGTAGACCTGGGAGATTCTGATTACCATGATACGGAAGATGAAGCGTTTCCTACCTCTGAAGTAAACGGTTTAGGGATGGATATGAACGCCGGGATTTATTATACGCATAAGAAGTTTTACGTGGGCGCTGGTGTAACGCATGCTTTAGAGCCCGAAATACAATTGGACGAAAACATCTACACTTACATTGGCAGGGCATATAATTTAACAGCCGGATACAATATTCAACTAAAGAACCCGTTGTATGAATTACAGCCTTCCGTATTCCTGAAGACAGATATGCAGAGCTTTCAGGCTGATATTACGGCAAGGATGGTATATAATAATATGTTTAACGGAGGTATCTCCTGGAGAGTGAACGAATCGGTTGTAGCCTTACTTGGGGCGTCGTTCGGTAATATTCAGGTGGGTTATGCCTACGATTTTCCTATTACTTCCATCCTGAAGGCAAGCAGCGGAAGTCATGAAGTAATGATAAAATACAGGTTCAAACTGAACAAACCTAAGACAGGTAATTATAGACATAAAAGTGTACGTATATTATAGATAGTATATGAAAAAAGTATTTTTAGTACTTGCAATTATCGCCCTCTTCACATCATGTGGCAGAAATTTGCGTAACAGCGGAGGAGAAGTTACTGGAGTAAGATTAGCGGCCGTAAACGAGCCTTCGCCTTATGGTATGGTTCTGATTAAAAGAGGGGCTTTCGAAATGGGACCTTCAGATAAAGACTCATTATGGGGAACTAACGAAGAAACCAAAGGCGTCTCGTTCGATGCTTTCTGGATGGACCAAACGGAGATAACAAACGCAAAATACCGCCAGTTTGTTTATTGGGTGCGCGACTCAATCATCCGTGAACGTTTGGCCGATCC
>DAMCDT010000007.1:0-27674 GCA_032058265.1 Tannerellaceae bacterium | reverse complement strand
AAGATTACCGTGTCATTGAAGTAAATGCCCGGTTGAGCCGTTCATCCGCCTTAGCATCTAAAGCAACCGGTTATCCTTTGGCATTTGTTGCTGCGAAATTAGGATTGGGATATGGCTTATTTGACCTGAAAAACTCAGTCACCAAAACGACCAGCGCCTTTTTTGAGCCTGCTTTAGACTATGTTGTCTGTAAAATACCCCGCTGGGATTTAGGTAAGTTCCACGGTGTGGATCGTGAATTAGGCTCTAGCATGAAATCGGTCGGTGAAGTCATGGCTATCGGTCGTACCTTTGAAGAAGCCATTCAGAAAGGACTTAGGATGATAGGGCAGGGGATGCACGGTTTTGTAGGAAACAAAGAATTAGTACTTCCGGATATTGATAAAGCATTAAACGAACCGACAGACCGTCGTATTTTTGTTATTAGTAAAGCTTTTCGTGCGGGTTATACAATTGATCAGATCCATGATCTGACTAAGATCGATAAGTGGTTCCTGCAAAAACTTCATAATATTATTGATACAGTTAAAGAACTGGAAAATTTTAATCAAATTGCTGATGTTCCGGATTTCTTATTAAATGAAGCAAAAGTACAAGGTTTCTCAGACTTTCAGATAGCACGGGCTATCTTTAAAGAAGAGATGAAGGATACGGAAAAATCCAGCCTGCTAATCCGTCAGGAAAGAAAGCAACGGAATATCCTTCCGGTAGTTAAACAAATTGATACGTTGGCTGCAGAGTATCCGGCACAAACCAATTATTTATATCTTACTTATAATGGAATTGAGAATGACGTCGATTATCAGGGAGATAAACGCTCTATAATCGTATTAGGATCTGGTGCATACCGGATTGGCAGTTCAGTAGAATTCGACTGGTGCGGTGTTCAAGCACTTAACACCATCCGTAAAGAAGGTTGGCGGTCAGTCATGATCAACTATAACCCCGAGACTGTGTCTACAGATTATGATATGTGTGACCGTCTTTATTTCGATGAGCTTACTTTTGAACGTGTAATGGATATACATGAATTGGAGAATCCTCATGGTGTGATTGTATCGACAGGTGGGCAAATACCGAATAACCTGGCAATGCGTTTGGATGAACAGCATGTAAATATACTTGGTACATCTGCCAAAAGCATTGATAACGCGGAAGATCGTCATAAATTCTCTGCTATGCTCGACCGCATAGGTGTGGATCAACCCCGGTGGAAAGAATTAAGCAGCCTGGACGATATAAACAGCTTTGTTGAAGAAGTTGGATTTCCTGTCCTAGTACGTCCTAGTTATGTACTCAGTGGTGCTGCCATGAATGTATGTTCTAACCAGGAAGAACTTGAACGATTCTTAAAACTTGCTGCCAATGTAAGTAAAAAACATCCTGTTGTAGTCAGTCAGTTTATTGAATATGCAAAAGAAATTGAGGTAGATGCAGTCGCTGATAAAGGTGAAATTGTTATGTATGCGATCAGTGAACATATCGAGTTTGCCGGTGTCCATAGTGGGGATGCAACTATACAGTTCCCTGCCCAGAAATTATATGTTGAAACGGTAAGGCGAATCAAACGGGTAAGTCGACAAATAGCAAAAGAATTAAATATATCAGGACCTTTCAATATACAATACCTAGCGAAAGGAAACGAAATTAAAGTGATTGAGTGTAACTTGCGTGCATCACGGAGTTTCCCGTTTGTAAGTAAAGTTTTAAAGATAAACTTTATTGATCTGGCTACTCGTGTTATGTTGGGATTACCTGTGCGAAAGCCAACCAAAAACGCTTTTGATCTGGATTATGTGGGAATTAAAGCTTCTCAGTTCTCATTTAGCCGGTTACAAAAAGCAGATCCGGTTTTAGGAGTTGATATGGCATCCACCGGAGAAGTGGGTTGTATTGCTGATGATACTTCAGAAGCCATACTAAAAAGTATGCTTTCGGTAGGATATCGAATACCTGAAAAGAATATTTTGCTTTCAACAGGTACAGCCAAACAGAAAGTAAATATGCTTGATGCTGCTCGCCTCCTTTATAATAAAGGATATAATTTATATGCGACAGGAGGAACATATCGCTTTCTGAAAGAAAACGGTATTGAAAGTAAGCACGTCTATTGGCCAAGCGATGATAGAGAACCGCAGGCATTGACGCTTCTTCATGAAAAGAAGATCGATATGGTGGTAAATATTCCACGGGACTTATCGGCAGGTGAACTTGATAACGGCTATAAAATCCGCCGTGCTTCAATTGATTTAAATATACCGTTAATTACAAACGCACGTTTGGCAGATGCTTTTATCACAGCCTTTTGTACGCTCGATATTGATGATCTCCAAATAAAAAGTTGGGAAGAATATAAATAACTTATATTTGTCTGGATTCTAAAAACAAGTAATAAGATTATAAAAAACCTCTATATATTAAATTATATAGAGGTTTTATTTTTGTAATTCGTGTCAAATTTGTACATTTGGGTGAGAATTAAATTAAACAATGAACGCAAAGAGATTTATTGCTCAGCGGTTGGGAGAAATTATTTCACCATTGAGCGACAATTCTGTAGACAAACTTGCCTCTATCCTAATTCAAACTGACCTGAAGAAGAATGATATTCTCTTAAGAGAAGGAGAAATCAGCGACCAGATTTATTTTGTTCAAAATGGTTTGTTACGACAATTTTATTACAAGAATGGCCGAGACCTGACCGAACATTTCGCTTGTGAGAATAATATATTTATGAGTATTGAGAGTTTCATTCTTCGAGAACCTAGTTATTTAATGATTGAAGCATTAGAGCCCACAGTATTGTTCGGAGTTCCCAATAAACAGTTAAGAGCACTCATTGACGAGTGTCCGGATGTAGGAGTTATGTATTATCGTACCATGGAACTTATTTTAGTCGGTATTCAAAGGAAAATCGATTCCTTTCGTTTCGAAACAGCTCATGAACGTTATCTTCGTTTGCTGAATGAACGTCCCGAAATCGTTAAACGCGCACCTCTTGTACATATAGCCTCCTATTTACTGATGTCTCCGGAAACATTAAGCCGGGTACGTGCAGGATTATTATTAAAGGATTGACATAAATCAAGAAATTATATATTCCTCTTCTTTATTGATATAAATCAAGCCGTATTTGGTATATATAATTGATCTTTGTATAAGAGTAAAGGTGTAAGACTTTTTTTATGATTAGTTAAATAACCAAACCTTGATTATACTATACACAGATGGATTAGGTTAGTTTTTGATTCTCAAAATAAGGGTGACCGTAAGGTCACCCTTTATTTTTCTTTCACCTATTCTTTTAAAAGGGCTAATAATTTCTCAATAGCTTGCTCCGGTGTTGATTCACTTTCCAAAAGTTGTATGAATTTGCTACCGATAATAGCACCAGATGAATTATTGTTAGCCGCATCGTATGTCGCTTTATTGCTGATTCCAAATCCTACTAATCGTGGATTCCGTAGATTCATATTATTAATTCTACAGAAATAGGCTAGCTTTTGTTCGTTGAAATCTTTTTGAGCTCCGGTAATGGCTGCACTTGATACCATATAGATAAAACCATCCGTATTCTCATCAATCAAACGTATACGTTCCTCGGATGTTTCGGGAGTGATCAACATAATTGTTTTCAAATTGTACTGTTCGGAAACGCTTTTGTATTTATCCATATAATCAGCGAAGGGAAGGTCAGGTATGATCATACCATCAACGCCCACCTCTACACATTTCTTACAAAAGTTTTCAAAACCAAATTGCATAATAGGATTCAGGTAACCCATTAATATAATGGGGATATGAATCTCTTTACGAATATCTTTCAGCTGTTCGAATAATAACTTTAGAGACATACCGTTTCGTAGAGCTATGGTTGATGATTCCTGAATAACCGGGCCATCCGCCATAGGATCAGAGAATGGTATACCTACTTCTACCGAGTCAATACCTTTATCCTGCAATGCTTTTAAGATAGTGGCAGTATCATTCAGTTGAGGATATCCTGCGGTGAAGTAAACAGAAATTATCCCTTTTTTCTTTGCTTCAAATAATTGTGTTATGCGGTTCATTTTATTAATGATTAAATGTTAATGATAAATGTTTAATTAATTGCACGTATTTCCTTTATAAATTGCCCTAATTTCTCCACATCTTTTAAACCAGGTTCAATTTCGAATCCGCTATTTAAATCAACACCGGCAAAATAAGGATGTTGTATTTTCTTAATAGAATCTATACTTTCCGGGTTAATACCTCCACTCAATATAAAAGGCGTTTTACCTTTATAGGAAGATAATATAGACCAGTCGAAGCTTTTGCCCGATCCTCCATAATCTTCACATTTTGTGTCAAACAGGAAATAGTCTACGCGATCCTCATAATCGTTTGTTTGTATAAAATCTTCTTCTGTAGCTATAGGAAACGCTTTAATTATTGAAAAGCCTCGTTTTTGTAGGGTATGACACAAAACTGCAGATTCATTACCATGCAATTGCAAATAATCCAATTTGTATTGAGAAGCAATTTCCATCATTTCCTCTTGCGAAGCATTAACAAAGACACCAACTTTTCTTAATTGAAAATTGAATTGTAAATCGGCATTAGCCAAAGTTGAAAATTGAAAATTATTAATATCATTTTGACGAAAACTGATTTCATTTTCAATTTTCAATTTTCGATTTTCCATTCCAAAAAATCGTTTAGATTTTTTGTAGAAGATAAATCCCATCCAATTAATACCCAGGTTTGCTATTTGATGAATATTATCAGGATCGCACATACCACATACTTTTATGATCATAGCAGTTCTTTTATAAAGTTTGAGAGGCTTTCTCCGGGTTCTTTTGTTTTCATAAAGTTTTCTCCTATCAGAAATCCTTTGAAACCGCTTTCACGTAATTTTATAACCACTTCCGTATTAGAAATACCACTTTCCGAAACCATTAAGGGAGATAATCCGGTTGATTTGGTTACCTCTTTCATCTGTTCAATTAATTTAAAAGAATTTTCTAAGTCCGTATGAAAAGTTCCTAAGTTACGGTTGTTGACTCCTAACATATCAATGTACGCATTCAGGTAAGATAACTCTGATTCAGTATGAATTTCCAACAGCACTTCAAGATTTAGGCTATGTGCTGTTTCTGCTAAAGACAAACACTCCTCTTCTGTTAATGCCGCTGCAATTAATAAGACTGCATCAGCACCCATAATACGTGCCTGATACAATTGGTATTCGTCAATTATAAAATCTTTCCTCAATAAAGGAAGGTTTACTAATTTCCGGGCTCGTTGTAAATCATTCAAGGAACCTCCGAAATATTTGGTATCCGTCAGAATTGAACACGCTGAGGCTCCACCTTTCTCATATAAGGGAACTACCTCTGTTATATCTGCTTCAGGATACAACCATCCTTTGGAAGGTGATTTGCGTTTGAACTCTGCAATGATTCCGGAAGATGATGATTCCAAAGCCGCCTTCATCGAATGAGTATCACGTTCCATATATTCACTTCCGATGGTTAAGAGTGTATGTAAATTGACAGCTCGTTTTTGCTGTTCAACCTCAATACGCTTATTGGCAATAATTTCATGAAGAATATCTTTCATGGCTATTTGTTTATAGAGATGAACTTATTAAAGGCAACTAAAGCATTACCACTTTCCAAAGAAGCCTTTGCTTCGGCAATACATTCTTCTATTTTCTTTTCCGGACAGATTACCTGTATCGCAAAAGCGGCATTTACAACGACACAATTCTTTTGAGCGGAGGTCGCCTTATTGTTTAATACAGCATCAAATATCCTGGCTGCCTGTTCAGGAGTTTCACCACCATCGAGGTCTGCTTCCGTACAACGGGTAAAACCTAACATTTCCGGTGTATATAACTTTTCCTTTTCAGGCATAGCTACCTTAAATTCGGTAGTGAGCGATATTTCATCAAAACCGTCCAAGCTATGAACAACAGCAAAACGTGTTCCGCTTTCCTGATAAGTATAACTGTATAACCGGAGCAATGGTAAATTATAAACACCCAGCAATTGGTAAGTTGGAATGACCGGATTCACTAACGGTCCTAACATATTGAAGAAACTTCTTACCCCTAATGTTTTACGAACAGGGGCAACCGCTTTTAATGCAGGATTAAATAAGGGAGCGTGTAAATAAGCAATATGGCAGGACTCCATAGATTCACGAAGCTTATCTACTTTGTCAGTAAACTTCACTCCATGTTGCTCCATTACATTGCTGGCTCCGCTAACTGAAGTCGCCCCATAGTTTCCATGTTTTACGACGTTATAACCCGCTCCCGCAACTACAAAGCATGCCGTAGTACTAATGTTGAATGTATTCTTGCCATCACCACCTGTTCCTACGATATCAATGGGTTTATATTCCGATAGATCAACTGGAACACGCATTTCCAGCAATGCTTCCCTGAACCCTGTAAGTTCTTCTACAGAGATACTACGCATCAGGAAAACAGTAATTAACCCTGCTATTTGAGATTCATTATATTTTCCGTTGGCTATATTGTGAAGTATTTCCCGTGCTTCGTTACGGCCTAAATACTGATGTTCAAATAATCTGTATAATATCTGTTTCATATTTGTATCCAGTTTTCAATAATATTTTTTCCTTTGGGTGTTAATACTGATTCGGGATGGAATTGTATTCCCCGTACATTATATTCTTTATGACGAAGCGCCATGATATGACTGTCTTCCATATCCTCAGCTATAATCTCAAGGCAATCAGGAAATTTCTCTTTTGATACGACCCATGAATGATACCGTCCGGCGCGGAATCCGGGAATTAACCCATCAAATATAGGATCTTTTAATTTTATCCGTATATCAGAACATACGCCATGATGTACA
Organism: Tannerellaceae bacterium; assembly: GCA_032058265.1. GTDB lineage: Bacteria > Bacteroidota > Bacteroidia > Bacteroidales > Tannerellaceae > DFXE01. The sequence continues at coordinate 20,796 of DAMCDT010000007.1, read as the reverse complement.
TTTTCAAGGTTAATCAACTTGGCACCGAAAGCTTCCCCAATTGCTTGTTCACCAAGGCAAACGCCTAAAATACTTTTTGTAGGAGCATATTGTTTGATAAGGGGTAACAGAATACCTGCTTCATTAGGAATACCCGGTCCCGGTGAAAGAAGTATTTTATCAAAACGATCAATTTCATCCAATGCTATTTGATCGTTCCTATGCACTTCTACGTCATATCCTAATTCCTTCAGTATATGTAATAAGTTATAAGTAAATGAATCGTAATTATCTAATAGTAATATTTTCATGTTTTATAGGAGTTAAAGGAGTCAGCAGTTATGCTGCAGGAGTCAGAGTAGTAAAGGAGAAGAGTTCATTAACTACTTAACTACTCTAACTTCTTTGACTCCTAGTTAATTAATTGTTCTGCTAAATCAATGGCTTTTTTAAGAGCACCGAGTTTATTGTTCACTTCCTGCAATTCGCGTTCGTCATTACTTTTAGCCACAATACCGGCACCGGCCTGATAATACAATACGTTCCCACGGCTGACAAATGTACGGATGGTAATAGCCTGATTCAAATCTCCGTTTAATCCTATAAAGCCTATACATCCGCCGTATGCACCCCGGTTATGCGGTTCAATATCAGTTATTAATTGCATGGCACGTATTTTAGGAGCACCACTTAGTGTACCGGCGGGAAAAGTATCGATATATGTTTTAATAGGATTACTATCTGTATTTATATCTCCGCTAACCCTTGAAACCAGATGGATAACATGACTATAATATTGCACTTCCTTGTAGAAATCAACTTTCACATTATGGGCATTCCGACTAAGGTCGTTACGGGCAAGATCCACTAACATAACATGCTCGGCATTTTCTTTAGGATCAGTCAGTAGGTCTTCGGTTCGTTGCCTGTCTAAAGCGGCATTACCGGACCGGAAAGCTGTTCCGGCAATAGGATCGATACTTGCATGTCCGTCCGTTACTTTACAATGCGTTTCCGGAGAAGAGCCAAAGATACGGAAACCTCCGAAGTCAAAATAGAAAAGATAAGGAGAGGGATTGATACTTCGTAGAGCACGATACACTTTGAAGTCATCACCTTTGAAAGCCTGTTCAAACCGTCGGCTCAATACGATTTGGAAGACATCTCCCCGCAGGCAATGCTTAATCCCCTGGCGAACCATCGCTTTATATTCATCTCCGGTAACAGAAGAAGTTTCCGGCCCTACTGTTTGAAAATTATACGATGCATAATTACGGTTCTCAATAAACGTTTCTATTTCTTGCAAACGGCTTTCTTCGTTCTCATTGAGTAATTCAATTAATGTCAGTTCGTTTTTGAAATGATCGAAAACAAGTGTATATCTATATAAAATATACAGCATATCCGGAGCATCATTTTCTTCGTGGTGAGCTTCCATAACAGGAATATGTTCAAAATACCGGACTGCATCGAATGCCGTATAACCAAACAAACCGCAAACATCTTTATGTTTTCCCTCAACCTTAAAGCGCGACAGAAAAGCATTCAAAGCCCTATCAACTCCCCCCAAGAAGGAACTATTTGTTGCCCCCACTTTAGGGGGCAGGGGGGTACTTTCTATACTCCCATCCGGAAAAGTTGCTGTACTCTCTCCGTTATTTATTCCGATACTTGCTATCGGACACAGCGCTATATAGGAATGGCTGTTTTCATTTCCATGGAAATCCGAACTTTCCAATAAAGCAGACTCCGGATAAATATCCCGTACTTTTAAGTAGATACTTACAGGAGTATGTAAATCACCTAATAGCTTTTTACTTGTTGTTTTGTATGAGTAGGTCATAATAAATGATTAATTATTTACGATTTAATTGTATGATTGTTGTTAATCATTAAACATTCATCGTTAAATAGGTTTCCATATCTTTATCTCCGCGACCCGATAGAGTTAATACAACAATATCTTCAGGATTAAAGGTTAGTTTATTCAATGCACCTAACGCATGAGCGCTTTCCAAAGCAGGGATGATTCCTTCCAGACGGGTTAATTCATAAGCAGCAGCAAGTGCTTCATCATCGTCCACGGCTAAGATGGTTGCGCGTTTTGTAGCGCAAAGGTTAGCATGAATAGGGCCGATTCCCGGATAATCCAGTCCGGCTGAAATGGAATAAGGTTCTTCTATTTGCCCGTCTTCACTCTGCATTACTAAAGTATGTGCCCCGTGTAGGATCCCCTTCTTCCCTAATTGGATTGTGGCAGCACTCATACCTGAATGAATACCTTTTCCTCCTGCTTCAGCCAAAACGATCTTTACGCGCTCATCATCTACGTAGTGGTAAACCGTTCCGGCGGCATTGCTTCCTCCGCCTACACAGGCAACCAGGTAATCCGGATAATCACGTCCTTCTTTCTTTTGCAGTTGTTTCTTTATTTCTTCACTGATAACCGATTGCAATCGCGCTACCATATCCGGATATGGATGTGGCCCAACCGTTGAGCCGATGATATAATAGGTATCCGATGGATGACAACACCAGTCGCGTATAGCCTCGTTTGTTGCATCTTTCAACGTCATGTTACCCGAAGTAACAGGAACTACCGTAGCTCCCAACATTTCTATTTTCTGAACATTCGCATATTGCCGTTCCAAATCAGTCTTACCCATATACACGATACATTCCATATCCATTAAGGCGCAAACGGTAGCTGTTGCTACACCATGTTGTCCTGCGCCCGTTTCGGCAATGATACGCGTTTTCCCCATGCTGCGGGCTAACAATATTTGTCCGATGGTATTATTGATCTTATGCGCTCCGGTATGATTCAAATCTTCCCTTTTAAGGTAAATCTTACAACCGTATTTTTCACTTAGCCGCCTGGTTAAGTAAAGAGGAGAGGGGCGACCGACATAATCGCGAAGCAACCGGATATATTCTTTCCTGAAACTTTCGCTTTCTAATACCTTTAGGTAATTCTCTTGTAAGTCTTTCACACAACGGTGAAGTATTTCCGGGACATAAGCCCCGCCAAACTCACCGTAATACCCATTTTTGTTTACTTGATACGTTTCCATTTTAATTATTTATTTTCAGATTCTAAATTGTCAGTGCTATAAAAGAAAAGAGGCCTGTCGCAAGTGCGACAGGCCTCTTCTTGAAATATCCTTATATATGATTAGTATATACATGAGTCTGCGTTCCTTACGACTTTATGGAGTAGTAGGAAGCGCCACCAATATGCATTAACTAAAATAGTATTCATCACTTTTAATTGCTTTTACGGCAACAAATATATGGATTGTCTGACAATCTGCAAACAAATCATTGTTTTTTTTGATAAAATATTTTTTTGGATATATAATGTGAGATTTATTATATGCAAATACTGGAGATTCCAAAAACAGAGGAAGAAATTAAGCGGATTCATACGAAACGATTATCAAAAGCCCCCGGATTTTTATATAAATGTCCTATCTATTTTATCATCCACCAATTGGTGCATTAATATCCACCAGTTGGTGTACCAATATCCACCAGTTGGTGTATTAATATCCACCAGTTGGTGGAAGATAAAATAGACGTTGGGAAAATATCAAAGACATGTTCACAATATGCTACATATATATATCCTACCAAAGGACATTCATGGGTTTGTGACGGATTCCGAAGGAGCAATATTTCAACTGAAACGACTATTGCATATCTAAAAGGCAATCCAAATCGTTTTATTAAACATCCCATTGGTTCGGATTATGGTTCAGTCACAGCATTTTTATACTTTAGATATAATTGGGGACATAGAGGAGCGTATGATGGTTGGTTTGGTTATTTAAATTTCAAAATGACTGAAGGATATGACTATAAACATAAAAATGAAAATATATTTAATATTAAACCTTAAGGATATGAAGATTAATTGTTTATTTATTTTTTTAATGGGTGTTTTCATGTTAGGCTGTAAGCCAGATGGAGACTCTCCTTTGCCGCAACATCAGTTCTTTGATTTGTTTTTAAATATAAATGATTCTAATGGGTTAATCTTTCAGAAGGTATTCTGACTTATAAAGAACTAGCTGATGGAGACTTTATCCATGATAATACGATGAAATTAAGTATACATATTGAGGGTAAAGAGTTGGATTATGCTTCTTTGTCAAGAGTTATGCTGGTCACAGAAGGTGATAAGTCTATGATACGAATAAATACCGATTTAAAAAACAAAACAATAGATGAATGTGTAATGACCTATTCAGTATATTGCCCTTATATTTTTGGTGATGAAGCATATCACAATATTGTGGTTTATTGGGAAGTAGAAGGACAGGACACACCACATTTTAGTAATCGGATTATTTTTAATGGTAATGAAGTACCTGTTCATAATCTATGGAGAGGGCCTATGGCCCACATTGTTATTGATAGATAATCAGACACATTTTATTTCCGCAAAAGGATGAATAATTGAAATATTCATCCTTTTGCTATTTTAGAATATACATAAGATGTTTATAATACAATCGTTTTTCGGATAAGTCGATATATGAATAATTCAGAGATTATGTACTATCTTTGCCAGTCACTCTGATTTAGTGAAAAAGAGCAGGCTCTATTCAATGAAAAAAAAACAATTGTTTGATAAGTTAAAGAAATTCAAATACTTCTTTGTTTTCTTTACTATCTTATTAGTATTATGGGGGATGATGTTCCTGATTGTTCCCCGGGTACTGTTTTCCGTTCCCTATTCAACCTTGCTTTACTCATCTGAAGGCGAACTGTTGGGAGCACGTATCGCAACTGATGGACAATGGCGTTTTCCGGAATCTAAATCCCTTCCCGATAAATTTACGGATTGCCTGACAACCTATGAAGATAAGCGTTTCTTTTATCATCCCGGTATAGACCCTTTGGCGCTATTACGTGCGGTCCGTTTGAATACGAAAGCAAGCAAAGTAGTAAGCGGAGGAAGTACCATCACTATGCAATTGGCACGTATTGCACGAGGCAACAGAGACCGGAACTTCTATGAAAAAGGCGTTGAAATGTGTTGGGCTCTTTATCTGGAATCAACATACAGTAAGAGAGAAATATTAAACCTGTATGCATCTCATGCACCATTCGGTGGAAATGTCGTAGGAGTGGAGACAGCTTCGTGGCGTTATTTCGGACGGGATGTTTCCAATCTGTCGTGGGCAGAAACTGCGACACTGGCAGTCTTGCCCAATTCCCCGGCATTGATCCATCCCGGTAGAAACAGGGGGCAACTGAAAGCTAAACGTGATCGTTTGTTGTTAATGCTTAAAGATAAAGGCAAACTGGATGAGATGGAATATGAACTGGCTTGCATGGAACCATTGCCGGACGCACCGATGCCTTTACCTGATGAAGCGCCCCATCTGTTGGAGCGGTTAGCCGCAATGACTCCGGGTACGCGAATTACTACTTCGGTTAATTATTCATTACAGAAACAGGTACAACGAATTGTTGATCAGTATGCGGGTATTTATAGCTCCAATCATATCTATAACCTGGCCGCATTAGTAGCAGACGTAGAAACGGGAGAGGTGCTGGCATACGCGGGGAATGTCAGTTATAAAGCAGACGAGCGAAGAGGCAATAATGTAGATGTGATAACCGCACAGCGCAGTACAGGTAGTATATTAAAGCCGTTTCTTTATGCGGGGATGTTACATGATGGCATGATACTTCCCTCAACCTTAGTATCTGATGTACCTCTTAATATAAATGGTTTTATGCCCCAGAACTTCAATAAGACCTTTTACGGGGCAGTACCGGCACACCGAGCTATTGAACAGTCGTTAAATGTTCCGTTAGTAAGGATGCTATCACAATATAATACCGGGCGATTCATGTCTCTTCTGAAACAATGGGGAATGACCACATTACGTTTCTCGGAAGAACATTATGGAGCTTCCATTATTCTGGGTGGCGCAGAAGGTACATTATGGGATATATCCGGTATGTATGCTTCCATTGCCCGCACACTTTCACATTACAGGGAATATAACGGAAGGTACAACCCAGAGGATATTCATCCGTTGACTCCATTTCCCGCAGAAAAGAAAGAAGCCATAAAGTCAATAACGGATAAACGGTTGACAGATAAATCGACATTGTCTGCAGCTTCCATTTGGTTTACATTTGAAGCCATGTCGGCGCTTAACCGTCCAGAAGAAGAGGCTGACTGGCAACAATTTGAGTCGATGAAGCAGGTAGCGTGGAAAACAGGCACCAGTTATGGAGGCCGGGATGCCTGGGCGATTGGAACAACTCCACGTCATGTGGTAGGCGTATGGGCGGGAAATGCTTCCGGTGAAGGTCGTCCGGCATTGACCGGAGTAGGTAATGCGGCGCCGGTATTGTTTGATATTTTTTCATTATTACCAGGAAATGTATGGTTTGATATGCCTTATGACGAACTGGAACAAACAGCTATATGCCGCAGTAGCGGCTATAAGGCTTCAGATATTTGTGAGACTGTAGATACGTTATATATTCCTGTTTCGGGTGTAACTTCAAGAGTATGTCCTTTTCATCAGTTGGTGCATTTATCCGCCGACGGTCGTTTTCGTGTAAATAGTTCTTGTGAATCTATAGACAATATGATCACACGCCCGTGGTTTGTACTTCCTCCTTCGCAAGCTTATTATTATCAGAACTATCATATTGATTATCATCCATTACCTCCGGTTAAGCCGGGTTGTGAACAGGAGCAAAGCCGTCAGTTGGATATTCTGTATCCCGAGCATAATTCCATATTATATTTACCGAAGGGGTTTACCGGTGAACAAGAAATGTTTATATTTAAAGCCGCTCATATACGACGTGAAGCAACTATCTATTGGCATGTGGATGACGAGTTTTTAGGAGAAACGAAAGATAATCATCAAATAGCGTGCCGTTTAGATGCAGAGAAACATATGCTGACATTAGTGGATAGCTGGGGAAATCAGCGTAAAATCATGTTTGAGGTAAAAACAAAGGATTGAACTTCCAAAAGGGTTATTTGTTTGATAAATGAAAATGAATTAGCAATTTGTTGCGTTATTTACTAAAATACTATGTAAATGGAATAGAAAGTTTGCATTTCGGCACTGTCAGGTAAATAAAGTTTGCGTACTTTTGTGGCATTTAATAGGTTGGAGATGAGTGTTAATATACTTAAGAGGATTGTTTTTATATGTTTTATGTTGGGTTTTGTCTGGATTGGACAGAGTCAAACTGTTATTAAGGGTAGTGTGACAGACTCGATCACAGGTGAAGAATTGCCCTATGTTTCACTTATCCTGGAAGGAACGACAATCGGAACCTCAACCGATCTGGATGGAAACTTTTCTTTTACTTCAACATCCAATGTCCGTACACTAATTGTTTCTTATCTCGGATATGCCGAAAAGAGATTGACACTTAATCTGGGAAGAACAAATAATCTGAAGATAGCCCTTGCTCCGTCGACGATTAATCTTACGGAAGTTGTAATTAAACCAGGAAAAGAACGGTATTCCCGCCGGGATAACCCTGCTGTTACCTTCATTAAGAATGCTATAGATGTCAGGGAAAGTAACGACCCGAGGAATCATAATTATTTCACATACGACCAGTATGAGAAGATGATCTTTGCCATGAATGATTTTGAACCTAAACCAAGGAATGAGAATGGAAAGGTTGGGAAGTTTGATTTCCTTGTTGAATATATCGACACCCTTGAACTGGGAAAAACCATATTGCCTGTATCAGAGAAGGAAAGGTTGGAAACTGTCTATTACAGAAAACATCCCAAAACAGAAAGACGCTTTGTCTCAGCCCAAAAGTCGGCCGGAGTAGATGAAATATTCTCAAGGGATGGTATCCAGCAAATATTAAGTGAGGTATTTAAGGAAGTAAATATCTTCCAGAATGAAATCCCTTTGTTTTTGCAACGTTTTGTAAGTCCTATGTCTACGATGGGGCCAACTTTCTATAAATATTACCTGCTAGATACAGTGATGATCAACAATCAACAGTGTGTTGACCTGGGATTTGTTCCGTTTAATTCGGAGTCGTTTGGTTTCACTGGCCACCTGTATATTACCCTTGATTCTACTTATTTTGTGCAACGGGTACGGTTGAATGTCGCCAAAAATATCAATATAAATTTTGTTAGCGGAATAATTATCGACCAGGACTTTGTGCGTACGGAAGATGATACGCGTATCTTATTGAAAGATGATATCCAGGTAGAGTTCAAAATCAATGAGAAGACGAAAGGGATGTATGCCCGTCGTATGAATATCTTTTCCAACCATACATTCGATCCGCCCGATGATGAATCAATCTTTAAAGAAAGCGCACCGATCATAACAGCACAGGATGCTTTCAAAAAGCCTGAGGATTTCTGGATTGAAAATCGTCCGGTGGAAGGACAAAAACGGAATCCCAATACGGTTGAGAAGTTGATGGAACGGCTCCGTGGTGTTCCTATTTTCTATGTTACAGAGAAAATAGTATCCCTTTTTGTAAATGGATATGTACAAACCAATGCAGATCCTACGAAAAGTAAATTCGAATTCGGTCCGGTTAATACTTTTATCAGCGGTAATGCGATTGAAGGCGCCCGTTTCCGTTTGGGAGGTACCACTACAACAAACTTTAGCAAAAGGCTCTTTTTAGAAGGCTTGGTTGCATACGGAACGAAAGATGAAAAACTGAAATATGATGTGCTGGCTGAATACTCATTCAATGATAAAACGAACTATCGCAGGGAATTCCCGGTTCATTCTATCCGCCTGCAACATGGATATGATATCAACCAGATTGGACAACAGTATAAATTTACAAATAAAGATAACGTATTCCTTGCCTGGAAACGTCAGAAGGATAACAGGGCAACCTATCTCCGGTATACGGAATTTGCTTACAATAACGAATTGTACAACGGATTATCTTTCGGGGCTACCTTAAGGCATAAAAAAGAGTTTTCTACCGAATATGCTTTGTTCGACCGTATTGAAGCGGATGGAAGTATCCGGTCAATGGATAGTTACCAGATGACTGAAGCCGAATTCAGGGTACGGTATGCGCCAAATGAGAAGTATTACCAGACACGTAATTACAGGTATCCGATTACATTGGATGCTCCCGTCCTGACTCTAACTCATTCCGTTGCTGCTAAAGATTTCCTTGGTTCTTCCTATTCTTATAACAGGACAGACTTTTCAATTCAAAAACGTTTCTGGTTGCCGATGTCTTTCGGATATATGGATATCGTAGCCAGGGCAGGTAAAGTATGGGACAAGGCTCCGTATCCGTTATTGATTTTACCCGATGCCAACCTTTCTTACGGAATCCAACCCGAATCGTATGCCTTAATGAATGCTGTTGAATTTATCAATGATGAGTTTGTGTCATGGGATTTCAGTTACTTTATGAATGGCGCATTGTTCAACCGCATCCCGTTAATAAAGAAACTTAAACTCAGGGAAGTATTTACATTCCGTGGAATGTTTGGTAATTTGACAGACAAGAATAATCCGTTCCTGGTGGATCATACCGGTAAATTAAAGGGAGAGGGTCTATACTTATTTCCAGAAGGTTCCCTTATTATGGGTAACAAGCCCTATATGGAAGCTGGTGTTGGTATTGAAAATATATTTTCATTCCTCCGACTGGATTATGTATGGCGTATTACTTATAAAGATAATCCGAATATTGACACAAAAGGAATTCGCTTTGTGATGCGTTTGTCTTTCTAATAAAACAAAGAAGCAAGGCCTCAGAACGAGAGATTACATTTAATTTAATAATTTCTTTCGGCATGCTTCTTTGTGATAATCTAATTTAATAGGAATGAACGATAGCATATATCTATTTTACATATACTTTTTCCATTATTACATCTTCTCCAACCATGACTTTTAGAAAATATGTCTTTTGCCTACTAGCCTTTACTTTAAAATAATCCGTTTTTTTGTTACTGTTAAAGAGAAGCATTCCATTTACTGTATAAATTTGCAAAGAATGTATATTTCCTGCTAAAGATTTCACATGAATATATCCTTCATCAGTTGAAACTTGTAATTTATTATCTGTTATTTCTTCATTTGAGGTCGGGTTATATTGGAACCTGAGACTAAAACGATCATTTAAGAGAATTGTTTCTCTTTGTCCGGCATTTGAAACAGTGAAGGTATATCTTGGTGTTTTCTGTATATTAATTTCCTGGTTCTTTTCATTATCAATTAAGTATGTATCATGATGGAATCCGGAGAATCGCTCAAAATCCAACGTTATTTCTCCCGCTTCTTTTATCCTCAAACCTAGTCCTATTGAGTGAGAAAAATCACTGCCGGCATTGATAGCAAGAGGCTCCTTAGAAGGGGTAAACGAATATATAGACAGAGGCGTTTCATCATAAATTACCTTTCTTGAATCTTCATTTCCATTATATGCCGAAGTTGCACTAGGTTCGAAGCAAAAAGTTGTAGAACTTATATTCGTTTTTTGAGTAGCTTTAATCCGTAAGATATTTTCATCTTCAATATCTTTCTTTTTTAATTCATATTCTCCTGACGAATTCATGTTTTCTTGAATGGTTGTTGTCCATGCTGAAGATATTTTCAGAGTACTGATATCACTTACTCCATCTTTTCTCATAACAAAGAATGATTGGAGAGGAGCTATTTGTGTTAGCGCATCCGATTTATTACGAATATCTGTATCTGAAATGATCAATCGTTGATCTGAGTCTTCCGTAATCCTGATAGTGAAGACATCTTCGTTCAATTGACCGTTCCAAATTTTGTAAGAACTTTCAATAATATCATTATTGGCGAGAAGAAACGCTTCAATATCCAGATAGGCCATATATGGATTTACTACCTGAAGCAACCGGCTTTCGTTGTGTTTTCCATAGATAGGCAATTCAATTCCTTCTCCACTAGGATGTTTTACTGCTCCGTGAGTAATAAACTTGGTCGAATTAACTGTTCTTGTTATATTATAATTTTGTCCTTGTGAATCTTTATATGTCGAATAAGTTTGAGGAAACGTAAAGGATTTATCTTTGTTATCGGTCGTACTTGTTATTTTTAAATTAAAAGCTTGTCCTAACGGAAGCTCTTTATCTACACGACCAAAAGTAGCAGTAAACCTATCAGCTGCCGCAATAGAATTATTATCAGGATTTGTTGCCTGAAATAGATTCATATAGACATCTCCCCAGTAATAATCATTGTTATTATCTTTGAAATGATAATCTCCGGAATAGGTATCTTTTAATGGCGCTGACCACATAATAAAACGATCTCTTTCGGTCGTTTTGAGACTTATTTCAACTTTAGCATTTTCATATTCCAAAAAATCAATTCCTGCGATCATGGAACGGTTTTTCATTTCAATGTCATTACACGCTGTTGGTTCCGTTAATATAGGATAATAGGCAGCATCAGAAGATAAAATAACATCTATGCAGTTAACAGGAATATAACTGGCAGGCCTTTCAATGCCATCTGAAATATCCACCCAATTGCCGGGATTATACCAATCCGTATCATAAAGACCTAGCCATTTCATTTTTATATGAGTGGCTGTAGGATCTATTAATCGTATTTCAATTATTCCTTTAGGGAAAGCAATATTACTGTATGGTCCGGTAGCTATCTTAGGTTCGATTAAAAAACTTATATCGGAACTTATTGTTACTGTCCATGATGATTGCGGATTAGGATCTAAAAGAACTTCATCTTCAGGATTATACCAATAAAAGTTGCAACTTTCGGGGATTTTTTTTAATTCAATTTTATGAGACGTTCCATTACACGTAACAAAAGAGCCCGATACACTTTGAACAATATATATATATACACTGGCTTCCGTGGTATGGTATTTCTGCCTGACTTCATCCCAAAACGTAAACTGATATTTAAATGAATCAACACTATGAGAAAGTCCATCAACACTATTATTAGAATAAATGATTTTGTTAGATGAGGTATAGTTTAATATTCCCGCTGAGGGAAACATGGTAATTGAATCTTTTGTTAAAACCAAATGATCCAACATACTATTTGGAAGAATATCATTTGCTAATATATCAATTTCCACATCCTTAAAAGCTTGAATAGTTACAGCATCATCAAAAGCATTGTAACGTGCGGCTTTTACTATCTGATCTCCCCAATTACAGTCACGGAAAGAACGACTGGCTATTCCGGTTCCTTTGGTTGGATCAGGAACGCCTTCTCTATTATTATTCATACCCCACCTCCATATTTCCTTTGATTCCGTCAAATCACTATTATCACCTAAACGTATAATATATACTTCGTCCGGACTGTATGGTACGGAAGGTGAACCACTACTTCCAATTAAGTTTATACTTATACGGAGTTCCTGGCCGGCTTGAATTGTAACATTCGAACCGACAGGATTGCCGGTAATGACATTTTTCCATTCACTTAATGGCCATTTACCAATAAAGTTTTCTTTCGAAACCGCTCCATTTCTATAAATAGCGATAGGCGTTTGTGATGAAACATCTGTTTTAGCCTTTTCTCTATTTCCTATTGTTAATTCAATTGTTATATTTCCGTCAGTACTTGAAGCTAATATTCTAGGCCGTTTATCTATTTCAACATTATTATTATCAACCAGATACGATTCGGTAAGATATACGATAGGTTCATACAGACGCGAATTCATATTTTCGTCGTTCGGTAACTCCATATATTTCGTCGCTTGTGATAATGTCCCATTGAATGGATTAATATCTTCCACTTTTTTTATCACTTCACCATCTTCTCCCTTTATTGATAATGTATAAGAAAATTGTGGATTTAATCGATTTATTGCAGGACCAATAGGTGTTGTTAAACTATCAGCGTTTATTTTAAAAGGATCATACAAAGTTTGATTCCAAACACTTAAAGCCGGAGCAAACTTATCTCCTGTACCATTCCCGACTGCATATACGTATCCGTGTGCTGTATAGCGGCTTCTGTTAGATGCGATTACTACAATCTCAGCAGATGCATCGTTATTAATATCGGCAATGACGGGGTATTCAAATCCTGTTTCCGAGTAGGCACTCTTTGAAAATTTTATAACTTCGGGCTGTTCGTCCTGTCGGCGACTATTATTTGTTCCACCACTCAATACATAAGTACTCTTTATATAAGGAATAATTGGTTTAATTATTCTTAATGTTTTTCGATCCCGATAACAGATTTCCTGAACACCGTCATTATCGAAATCAAACAAAGTAAAGCCTGTATTATTTGAGTCATCATCATGCTCTAAAACAAATGATAGTTTTAATTTATCTGTAATTAAAGACCCAGACGGGTCATAAGTGAGTGCAAATAAAACACCATCTCCACTATTACTGCCCGACGTAGGAATGCCACCTGCATTTGAGCCTATGCCCGGATCTCCGGTTTGCATCCCCTTAATATTGGGGTGCTGTGACAGTCTGCTTAGATTTATACTACCCGTTAAAACTGCAATTTCAGGCCTTAACTTATTATCCGATTTATCTCGATACCCATCAATATCACCAATATAGACATACGAATTACTTCCATGACTTCTTCCTGTAACGCCAATTGTACTTTCTGCAATTACTGTAGGATTCGTATTACCATTTCCGTCAAATCCAGGATTCCAAACGGTTATTTTAATATCTCCTCCTCTAGTGTCTGTTGTACTTTGTTGTACTACTACTACATCAGGCGATCCGTCTCCATCAATATCTGCAACTCCTGTAAAACCGTCTCCCGGATCCGGATTACATTTAATAATCTCAATATTAAATAATCCGTTTGTTTTTGTTATTTTATATATTTTTCCACCAGCTACAATATCATAAATTCCATCTCCATCCATATCATAAATATAACTAAACGGAAGCGCTCTGTCTCCGAGGCCTCCTCCTCCGGGTAGATATGCCATTTTATTTAGCCCCATATAAGCATCATCGAAGGGTTCGATCTCAAATAAAAAAGGATTAATAACTGATGCATTTACGCCTGGATTTACCGCAGCGTTATATACTCTGTTGTATACTAAAACCTCTGGTATTCCATCTCCATCCAAGTCGCAAACTTGAGGGAATGGCCTATTATAATCGGAATTTGTGTTATAAACTTGTTCAGAAATCCATTTTTCTTTTAGCTCATAGGTCGTGGCATCTCCTATTCCTGTCGGCACAATATTAAAAGAAACGACTTTGCGTTGATAATTTGTATTTCCACCCTGGTCAGGAAAACACATAATTAGTTCAACGATTCCATCCCTGTCTGAGTCGACAAGTGATCCAGGGGCCGGGCTACCATGATACCCTTTACTACGATGGTGATATACTGTAGACTCATTCGATTCATTTACGTCAGGTAGTAAAAGTTTTGAAATTTTTTTCCCGGTTCGTCCATTATATATAATTATTGAACTATAATAACCATAAACATTATTCGACCCGTTATTTCTGCCGAATGCAATTATTTCCGGATAGCCATCATGATTTAAATCACCTACTAAAGGTATTGTTAACGGAGATATTCGTTCCCCATCGTTTAGTTGCCCTCCATTCCACCCATCGGGAGGACTTTCACGACCATCATAACCTGCTATAAAATGATAGGATGATGAAAATTCTACTGCCCCCATGAAATCAAAACAACTTTCTGTATTTTCCAAATCAGTATATCCTGGCGGTTTCTCTGTTATTGATTGAAATATAGCCATGTCTCTTACAGTTACTTTGACAAAAAACGTTTCCGAATGATTAAAATTTCCTCTATCTGTAGTAGAAACAGTTACAGAGAATTGTGTAGAACCATGTGTTTTTTGAGGAATGAATTTAATACCAGGACTACCGGCTGCATCTTTCAATTCAATTCTTCCGATAGTACCATCTTCCAGATCTGTAAAAGAAAATGTTGTATTTTCTTTATTTACGCCCTCAGGATAATCCAGTATAAACTGGCTCAGATCAATATCCACAGATTCTGGTATGTCCGGGTTTCCTTCCGAATTATATGTACTCACAATTGTTTTTGTGGGGCTAAATACATATCTTTTTACATCTATAGAACCTAATGATATAAGTTGAGGCCTGTTTACTTCTAATTGATCATAAGTCATATTAATATTTGAACCTGAAAATTGAGGTTTTGTGCCTCCTCTTTCTAAAATAACATGCATATTACCGTTATTTTTTAATCGATGAACCTGTCTGCCATAACCGTCGTTTAATCCACTTAACGTTTGTTCAAACTGGGCATTAAAATCAAAGGTTATATCAGAATCATGAGTATTTCCTGATATACAATAATAAATATTGGCGTTAAAGCTTGTTATGTTATGTGAAGCGTTTGTTACTGTGCCCAAAAAAGTTGAGCCGCCAGCTAATATATTATTCATAAAAGTAATATTATTGGCCAGATTTACATTCCCTGAATTATAGATTGTGTTATTGACTATCCAAATGTTGTTTGTAGCAGCTTTTATTGCATCAGTAACTGTGTTCCCTGATATAGTATTATTAAAAATGCTTGCTTTTCCATTATTGATATTTATAATATTTGTACTCGCATTGTTATAAAGACTATTACCTTCAAAAACGAACGTTGTAGATGAATTATTTATATAAATAATATTGGTTGATACATTTTGAATATTCTTGAAGGTGTTGTTTTCTAAATTAATAAAACAATTACTTGTCGAATAATTCATCAGATGATTGTTTGATGTCCATGCTTCAAAGAGGCAATTTTTAAAAGTGTATGAAGTATTATATAGAGATTGGATTGCCCCTGAACTTGTTCCTGTTTTTGTGATATTTCTGAAAATACAGTCTTCGGCATAAAAAGATGTATTGAGGCCTAAAGATACCAATGGATTATGTCCACTTGAAATATTTTCAATGACTACATTCGTCAGATTTATATTTGAATTACGGAGGCCTACAAATAAAGACGAATTTGTAGTACCACTATTGGTAGAACTAAAGTTTTTGATTGTTACATCTCTTATATTGAAAGATATTCCATCATCACTTCTGGCAGGTAAATTAATAAATAAACTAGAGGTGCCGGTGAAAGATACGTTCGCATTTTCTATAGGTAAAAAGGTTACATTAAGTCCGTCAACTGAAGCTATAGTATAACCTTCCGCAGGAATAATATACTCTCCTGATTTAAAATAAATATAAATATCTTTATCCGTATCGCTACTATAAGTGTTTATATAATTACTTAGTTTACTAAATTGAGCAGGATTATCTTCAGTGGATGCACTTACATCTATATTAGTTGTTTCATTATCTAATGCGATGTACACATTTTGTGCTATGGAAGGGATTGCAAAAAGAAATGTGCAAGTTATAGCAATGATTAATTTTGTTTTGATAAAAGAATGCATAAAAATTTAGTTTTTTTCATTTAATCATCTCATTAAGCCTTATTGTCGTTAATATGAAAAGTTATTTTCGTATTTTTGACACGTATTAATAATCGTTTTATTCTCTTTTACCTCTTGTTATGAAGCAAATCGTTATTTAAACTATATAAAGAGATCTTGCGATTGCCAAGATTTATGATCGTTCCGTCCCTTACCATTCCGATTAAATCTTTCTTCGCTAAATACCGTGTGCATTTGTTAATTGTAATACAGGAAGACGTTTGAATGGTATGATGTTCTTGTAAATAAGTTATAATATTTTCTTTCCGTTGATCCGGGGAGTAAGGAGAGCCTTTTAGATCTCTGCTTACTTTCTCAAACCGCATTGTATTCAGGCGTTTTTTGATTTGCTTAGAACATCTGAATTTAACTGTTTTAAAATGAATATCTTCTGTTCTTATTTTTTTTACGTTAGTTTCAGAGGGACAAGAAAGTGTCGCACTGAAATGACCTAATCCCTCCAGTTCCAGATCATCCCCATTTTCCAAATGAGATACTAATTGATCGATAAAAGCTTGCAAAATCCCTTTAATATCTGAGGAGCTGAATGATGAGAACGCGGTTACTTCTTTAATGATCCGATCTATACGGATTGTATTCCCCGGGATAATACGTGCATGAAGAGTTGGTTTTCCTCCTTTTGATTTAGGAGTAGGACTCTCATATAAAGCATATTTTACACTCATGGCATTTATAATGTAAATTTCTATAGTTAATACTTGGTTTATTTATGCGTTTCAAATAACCTGGTTATATCCGTAACCTATCTGGATCATATTTGTAATCTAATTAGATCACTACCGTAATCCAGGTAATTCACTTATGTGCGACGGTTATTCTTATATTATACAAAGGTAAGTAGATTAAAGTCCAGCATGCGAAACAAGGCTAATTATTTTGTTTCTAATTCCGAAAATGTTTAAAAACATGAATATGTGAATATCTTGTAAATCAGATTAATAAAATAAACAACTGTACAAACAACAAAATAATTTGTCATACAATTAGGTTTGTATCGCAAACTTATTTATATTTGCGATGAAATTAAAACTAAAAAGATGAAACAAATTGTGTATATTATACTGTTGAGCGGTTTGTCATTATTCAGTTATTCTCAGGCCAAAGAAATAAAAGGCATTGTATTAGATGAGAAAAAATTACCTGTTCCTTATGCTAATTTATATATCGAGGGTACAATGGATGGCACAAGTTCGGGTGAAGATGGAACATTTGTTTTGGAGACCGAAGCTAAAGGAGAGGTTACTCTGGTAGCTTCATTTATAGGTTATACTACATGGACATTCACTACGGATATAAACAATATAGATTATGTGACCATTGAGATGAAACCACAGCCACAAGCCATTAAAGAAGTGGTTGCCTATGCAGGAAATTATTTATTGAAAAGCTCTTCAACATTAGAGGAGAAGAATGCTGTTGACCTGGTAATGACTGCAGGCTCGGAAGGCGACCTATATAATGCAATAGCCCTCTTACCCGGCACACAAGTGGCAGGTGTTGATGGCCGTTTGTTGGTCAGGGGAGGGGATAGCCGCGAATCGCAGACATTTATTGATGGGATGCATGTCTTACATCCTTATACGGAGTCCGGACAAAATAACGGATCACGGGGACGGTTTTCTCCATTTCTTTTCGACGGAATTAATTTCTCCATGGGAGGATATTCGCCTGAATATACACAAAGTTTGTCTAGTGTACTACCACTTACTACCAAAGATGTAAGTACATTATCAAAATTAGGGCTAAGTATAATGAATGTTGGTCCTGGAGGAGGAGGTACTAAATCGTGGGATAAAGGTTCTCTATCATTCAATGGCAACTATACTGACATGAGAATGTATTATGGCCTGACGGAACCCGGACAAAAGAAACATTGGAAAGAACCGTATAGGAGTTATGACGGACAAAGCCAATTGCGTTTTCAGTTTGGAGAACACACCTATTTCAAGACTTTTGTTGCCTACGATAAATCCTTATTTAACCATTATGAAGAAAAACCTTTCAGTAATATTATGCGGGAGTTTGACTACAACGAAGATAACCTTTATCTTAATTCTACTTTTAAAACACGTTTCTCCAATAATGTAAACCTGTTTGCCGGAGCAGCTTATTCATGGAACAAGAAAAAAATGCGGGAAGCGGTTGTCCCGGAAGATGCTTTAAGAATTAAGGAGGATGAATTACACGTAAAAACTAAAGCGTCAAAGCGTTTCTCTAATCTATACAAATTAGAAGCGGGTATTGAGTCTTTCGTGAAAAATTATGATTTTAATTACTCAGATACCATTTCATTTACTTCAGGTTTAAACCATCATATCGACGGTTTGTTTCTCTCCAACGATTTTAACTTGACGGATAAATTGTTCCTGAATCTCTCCTCACGCCTTGAATATACTTCATTGAATGACTCATACATTATACTTCCGAGGTTAGCGCTTAATTATGAATGGAAAGGCATAACGATGTCGGGCGTGATTGGTAAATACCAGCAAAATGTTGGAAATGATTATCTATTATACAATAAGGAACTGTCGAATGAAACAAACTGGCAATACCTTTTAGGATGGTACTACCAAAACAAAACAAAAATATTTCGTCTGGAACTGTATCATAAGGAATACGATAAGCTACCGACCGTCCAAAAAGGAAAATGGAGTTCAGATGGACATGGGTATAGTAGAGGTATTGATCTGTTTTTTAATGACCGTTGGTTTTTAAATCACTGGGAATACATGGTCGCATATTCATTTAATGATTCAAAACGTAAATATCTGGATTACCCTGAGATGGCTCCCCCTTCGTTTACTACAAAACATAATGCCTCCATAACTATAAAGTATGTTCATGAAAAGTTAAGGAGTATCGTAGGTTTTACTAATCGTTTCGCCAGTGGCAAGCCTTACCATAATCCGAATAAAGATGGTTTTATGAATGAGCATACACCATTTTACCATACAATGGATCTGAGCCTAACCATATTGGCACATAAGAAACTGATCTTTTACGCTTGTTTTTCGAATCTGTTAAATAGGAAAAACACATACGGTTATAATTATGCGTCTGTTCCTGACGACCTGGGAATTTATGCAGACCAACCGATCCGAGGGGAACAATCACAAACATTTTATATCGGTTTCTTCCTGACACTGGGAAAGAACGTTGCTTATGAGTCATCCAACTTTTAAAAGAATAAATTTTCAATAACTAAAAAACAGTATGATATGAAAACTATTAAATTTTATCTTTGCCTAGCGTTTATTGTTTTATCAACATCCTTTGGAAATGCATTAGAGAATGCAGAATTTCTGACAGTAATGGGTAATACATTAGCCAAAGTTGATTCAGCACAGAATGTAAATGAGTTGCGGCGATGCCGTAATCAGTTCGAACGGATAGCACAGAAATACAGGGATCATTGGCTGCCTGTTTATTATATAGTTTACTGTGATCTGCAAATGATCTATTATCCGGGCGAAGCAGATAAGAAACAATTGGCTGATGACGCAAAAAGTTTTCTGGAGAAATTGGATAAAATGAGTGAAGCCGATCAGTCGGAAGTCCATACTTTATGGGGATATTATTATAGTGCATTGGTAATGGTCGATCCGCAGAACGGGCAAAAATACTATCAGAAAGTTATTGACTCATACGAGAAAGCTATTACATTAAATCCTGAAAACCCTCGTCCGGTCTGTTTATTGGCTTTCTATAAACAGTATTTACCTTCTTTTCTACGATCAGACAAAGATATAGAAGAAGGTAAGCAGAAAGCTAAAGAACTTTTTGAAAAAGAAGAACGAACTATTGAAAAGCCTTATTGGGGCTTAAACTTTCTAGATTGGATCAAGACAAATAATAACTAACGGTTTATAATAATAAAACTTATGGAAAAGAATTTCAATGAGAAAGAAAGCCTGCAACTTATTACTGATATGATTAATCAGGCACGGAATAACTTTCAGAAAGGCGCAGGAAACGACATGATATTCTGGGGATATTCAATCGCTATCCTTGCCCTGGCCAATTTTATTCTTTTACAATTTTTCCAGGCATATAATTATGCGTATTATGTATGGACTTTAACTATACCGTTATTCATTGGTCATTTTATTTGGAATGCCAAAAAAGCGAATAAAGCTTTGATAAAAACTCATTTGGATAAAGTCATTTCCTATACCTGGATAAGTTTCTTTATATCATGTGCCGTTTTTGTTTTCTCAATCTTTTTTATGGCGTATGGATTTGGGAGTGAAACTTTATTCATGTTGATAAATCCGGTAATCATGATAATGGTCGCTTTATCTCTTACTGTTACAGGTATAGCCTGTCGTTTTCAACCTTATG
>DAMCDT010000006.1:6201-28164 GCA_032058265.1 Tannerellaceae bacterium | reverse complement strand
ACGACCGGATACCGGCGATTGTGGTCTTCATCTACTAACGACATGAATAATTGGACGGCTGAAGCCGAAGCTCCGGCGTCAATTGGCATTGTAAGAGGCGGCGTCGCTTATAACGGGAATATCTACGTTGTCAATAATTCGGGTACTATATGGAAATATGATGTGACGGCTAAAGAATGGACAATGAAATCGCAGCTTCCCGGTGTCAATGCCGGGGATTACCAGCATTGTATGTTTGTTGTAAATAATGGTATATATATCGGTTTAGGATCATCGTCAAATTCATTAGTAAAATACAACCCTGAATGGGATAAGTAACATTATGAATAGGGCAGAAGTTTTAACACAGATCCAAAAGAATGTTGAACAGTTATCGGCGTTTGATAACCCTGCATTCGAGTATATCCCTTTACATCAGAAATCATCCCCCTCCATACCCTCTGTTAAGAAGGTCATGCAATTGATACGGATGGTTATATTTCCAGGATTTTTTGGTGCTGAACAGGAAGCCAAACCTGATTCGATTCAGTATTATACCGGAGTGTATCTGGAAAAAATGTATGATCTTCTGCACGAGCAGGTATATAACGGCTTATGTTTTGAGTCTGATAAATGTTGTGATACCAAAGAGCAGGCATCCGATATAGCCGCTGCTTTCATTAATGAAATCCCCCATATAAAGCATTTGCTATCCACAGATGTAAAGGCAATACTGGATGGAGATCCGGCAGCGAAAAGTATCAGCGAAGTTATATTCTGCTATCCAGCCACACAAGCTATCTTACACCAACGGGTGGCTCACAAGCTATTCAATCTTAATGTGCCTGTTTTGCCACGGATCATTACGGAAATGGCCCATTCGGAAACAGGTATTGATATCCATCCGGGCGCTCAAATCGGAGAATATTTCAGTATAGATCACGGAACAGGAATCGTAATTGGCCAGACAACGATTATAGGAAATCACGTTCGTTTATATCAGGGGGTAACGCTAGGTGCAAAAAGTTTCAGTTATGATAAAGAAGGTTTACCTATGGATATTCCCCGCCATCCGATCATTGAAGATTACGTCACGATATACTCCAATACATCAGTGTTAGGAAGAATAACTATTGGCCAGCATTCTATCATTGGTGGTAATATCTGGCTTACACATGATGTTCCTCCCCACTCAAAAATACTTCAACACCGCGCCATTGAGGATAAAATTTGATGTACTTCGGTTTTTCCATTGATGTACGTCAGGAAGATAAATGACGCGCTTTATTTTCCGAATAATGTACATTATTTTTATTTGTTACTCTCTTTATGTAAGCTTTTTATAATCAAGCGTGTGAATAATTAAATAAATTTTTCCGTAATTATTATGATCTTTAAATAGAATTATGTATGTTTGTTGAGCAAACGCCATAGAAGTTAACCTCTTAACAACACAGACGATGAGTATGGTAAAATCAATAACAGACCTTATTCAATTGCGTGATCAGATCAACGCTCCCAAACAATCGTGCGACTTAATGGAACCAGCCGCCCGGATTAAAGTATCCATGGCTACCTGTGGTATTGCCGCAGGAGCCAAAGACTTAATGAATTACCTTAACGAAGTAATTAACAATGAACAAATAAATGCGGAAGTCAGGCAAACAGGCTGTATGGGCTATTGCTATGCCGAGCCGACGATTGAAGTTGCCCTGCCCAATAAAGAACCATTAGTGTTCGGACATATAAGTAAAGCAAAAGTAGATGACATTGTATCCTCTTATATTAGGAAAGGTATTATACCTGATAATATAACCTATATGAAACGAGTCAATGAACAAGGGGAGGCTAAGAGCTCCAAACAGCTACATATTGCTTTACGTAACTGCGGACATATCGATCCCGAAAGCATTGACGAGTATATTAAATCGGATGGTTATATGGCTTTAGGCAAAGTGATAACAGAGATGACGCCGGATGAAGCGATACAGGTTATCATTGATAGTGGATTACGGGGACGGGGAGGAGGAGGTTTTCCGACAGGCCTCAAATGGCAGATAACGCGTAAATCAATAGCAGAACAGAAGTATGTAGTTTGTAATGCCGACGAGGGTGATCCGGGTGCTTTTATGGATCGTTCCATTTTAGAAGGTGATCCGCATTCAATTGTCGAAGCCATGATTATCAACGGTTATTGCACTGGGGCAAATAAAGGACTCGTTTATATACGTGCTGAGTATCCTTTGGCTATTGAACGTTTAAAAGGTGCGATTAAGCAAGCCAGGGAATATGGTTTTCTGGGAAAGGATATTTTAGGTTCAGCCTTTTCTTTTGATATTGAACTAAGATATGGAGCCGGGGCTTTTGTATGCGGTGAAGAAACGGCTTTGATCCATAGTATGGAAGGTAAACGTGGGGAAGCTACGGTAAAGCCTCCTTTCCCCAGTGAACATGGCTATAAAGGATACCCCACGAATGTAAATAATGTAGAGACGTATGCCAATATCCCTGTCATCATTTTAAAAGGAGCAGATTGGTTCAGCAGTATTGGGACTGACAAAAGCAAAGGAACGAAAGTATTTGCTTTAGCGGGGAAAGTAAACAAAGTAGGTCTGGTAGAAGTCCCGATGGGAACAACATTGCGGGAGGTCATCTTTGATATCGGCGGGGGTATTAAGGACGGAAAGATGTTTAAAGCCGTCCAAACGGGTGGTCCATCCGGCGGCTGCTTGACAGAAAAACATCTGGATCTTCCTATTGATTATGATAACCTGATTAATGCAGGTTCGATGATGGGCTCGGGCGGTATGATCGTTATGGATGAAGATGATTGCATGGTAGCGATGGCACAATTCTATCTGGACTTCTCCGTAGAAGAATCTTGCGGTAAATGTGCCCCCTGCCGGATAGGGAATAAACGTCTGCATGAAATACTTCAGAAGATAACTTCAGGGCTTGGAACAGATGAAGATCTGGAAGGCCTTCGTAACCTGGCTTACGTAATAAAAGATACGGCCTTATGCGGATTAGGGCAAACATCTCCTAATCCGGTGCTTTCCACGATGGACAATTTCTATGATGAATATCTTGCCCATGTGCAGGAACAGCTTTGTCCCGCACATCAATGCCGTAAGCTCACCCAATACTTTATCGATCCTGATAAATGTACCGGATGTACTTTATGTGCCCGTGCCTGTTCGGTAGATGCCATTAAGGGCGAACGAAAAGCGCCGCATGTCATTGACCCTACTATATGTATACGTTGTGGAGCTTGTTTGGATAAGTGTAAATACGGTGCCGTATATGTTCATTAACTACTAAAACCCGTGAAAATGGAAAAAGTTACAATCACCATTGATAGAAAAGAATTAGAAGTTTCTAAAGGGACAACTATATTACAGGCAGCAAGAAGTATCGGAATCCGTATACCTACGCTTTGCCACATGAAACTGGAGGACTTAAATTATGAAAATAATCCCGGTTCTTGCCGTGTTTGTGTGGTAGAAGTGGAAGGACGAAGAAATCTGGCGCCTGCATGCAAAACGGAATGTACGGATAATATGGTAGTAAAAACTTATACTCCACGTGTAATGAATGCACGTCGTACAGTGATGGAACTTATCCTTTCCAACCATCCGTTTGAGTGTTTGACATGCAGCAAGAACGGACATTGCGAATTGCAAAACGTAGCCCATGACTTAGGTATCCGCGAAGTACGATATACAGGGAAACAATCTGTCTTCACAATAGACAGGAGTCCGTCCATCGTGCGGAATATGAATAAATGTATTATGTGCCGACGGTGCGAAACCATGTGCAACTCGATACAAACAGTAGGGGCGCTAACGGCAGTTCACCGGGGTTTTGAAGCAGCAGTCTCCACAGCTTTTGAAAGAGATATGACAGGAAGTACCTGCTCTTATTGCGGACAATGTGTATCCATCTGTCCGGTGAATGCATTGAGCGGACGGAATAACCAGCAGGAAGTGTTAGACGCTTTAGCCGATCCTGATAAAATAGTGATAGCACAAACAGCTCCTGCCGTACGTACGGCGTTGGGTAAAGACTTTGGATTCGAACCCGGAACACTTGTAACCGGCAAGATGGTATCGGCCCTTCGTAATTTGGGCTTTGATTATGTGTTTGATACAGACTTTGCAGCCGACCTGACAATAATGGAAGAAGGAACGGAACTTCTCCATCGATTGGGTAAATATTTATCCGGAGATAAAGAGGTCAAGATACCATTAATGACCAGTTGTTGTCCGGGATGGGTTAGTTTCGTTGAACAGCATTATCCCGAACTCACAGAAAATCTCTCAACAGCGAAAAGCCCCCAGCAAATGTTCGGTGCAATCGCTAAAAGCTACTTTGCTGAAAAGTTGGGCGTAAGCCGCGACAAGCTATTTGTAGTATCTATAATGCCTTGCCTGGCGAAGAAGTATGAAGCCGCCCGACCTGAATTTTCTGTAGACGGAAACCCTGATGTGGATATTTCAATATATACACGTGAATTGGCACGCTTAATACGTTATGCGAATATCAATTTCGAAGAGTTACCCGATGGTGAATTTGATCATCCGTTAGGCGAGTCGACCGGAGCTGGTGTTATTTTCGGAACTACCGGCGGTGTTATTGAAGCAGCCTGTCGTACCGCATACGAATTATACACAAAAAAACCGTTAGGAAAAATAGATATAGAAGAACTAAGGGGTTTACAAGGTATACGCAGCGCAACGATTGATTTTGACGGATTACCTGTTAAAATAGGTATTGCTCATGGCCTGGGTAATGCCCGGAAACTAATTGAAGAGGTTAAAAATGGGACTTCTCCTTACCATGCGATTGAAATTATGGCCTGTCCGGGTGGTTGCATCGGAGGCGGTGGCCAACCTTTCCACCAGGGAAATATGGAAGTACTTCGTAAACGGGCGTCTGCTCTATACCAAGAAGATAAAAGTAAAGTTTTACGGAAAAGCCACGAAAACCCATATATTCAACAATTATATAATAAATATTTAGGCGAACCGTGCGGACATCTTTCGCATAAGTTATTGCATACCCACTATTTCAACCGGAAAGAGTTGGTTAGAGTTTTGGACGAAACAAACAAAGAAGAATAATCTATGGAAGCATTATATTTATCCCAATCAAAAATATCAAAGATCCAAAGCATTTGCGATGAGTATGATAATGATCCCGGAGAATTGATCAATATCCTCCATGCTACACAAGGCGCATTGGGTTATCTTCCACTGGAAGTGCAGGAAGTGATAGCCTCCAGTCTGAACATTCCGGTTTCGCAAGTATATGGAGTAGTTACTTTTTATTCGTTCTTTACTATGACTCCCAACGGTAAATACCCTATCTCCGTATGTTTGGGGACAGCCTGTTATGTGCGCGGGGCAGAAAAAGTATTGGAAGAACTGGAACGGCAATTAGAAATAAAAGTAGGCGAAACAACCCCGGATGGCCTGTTTTCATTGGATTGCCTTCGTTGCGTAGGAGCGTGTGGCTTGGCTCCGGTTGTTTCCATTGGAGGAAAAGTATACGGACGTGTTGCCCCGGAGAAAGTTAAAAAGATATTATCCGAATACTATTTACAGGAAAAATAGATACAAAAAGATATTTTCTTATGATATTTGTTTTCATAATAAAAAATGATTGTATTATGAAAACATTTATGTTCCTTTTAACCGGATTAGTCATATCTTTTGCTGCTTGTTCCCAGGATAAGAACTTTCATAGTTTCACAGTTAAATCCATTAATGGAAAAGACTTTCCCTTATCCCAACTAAAAGGGAAAAAGGTGTTGGTCGTTAATGTAGCTTCCAAGTGTGGACTTACCCCGCAATATGAACAATTACAGGAATTGTATGATAAATATGGCGACGATGACTTCGTCATTATCGGGTTTCCAGCCAATAACTTTAAAGAACAAGAGCCCGGATCAAATCAGGAGATTCAGGAATTTTGCCGCTTGAATTATGGTGTCACTTTCCCGCTTATGGAGAAAATATCGGTTGTTGGAGATGATATGGCTCCGATATATCAATGGTTGACTCAAAAAGAGGAGAACGGAAAACAAGATGCCGAAGTAACCTGGAATTTCCAGAAGTTCATGATTGATGAAGAAGGGAGCTGGGTAGGCACGGTAGAGCCAAGAACAAGTCCGATGACCGAAGAAATTGTTTCCTGGATTGAAAATTAAGGTATTTTGCGGATTGGTCTGAATATTATTTCGTAAATTTGTACCCGTTGGAAAGCAATACTACACTTGAATCTTTCTGATTATCTTTTTTGCAAATGATGCTGAAGCAAAAAAAGAATTATCATAATATTTAGTGAGTAAAATAGTTGCATAAATTATTTTTTATACTTTACTTTGCGCCCTGATTGTGAGAATAGTATTGTTTTAGCAGCAAATAATAAAAATATACAAGATAGAGATGTCTAAAATTTGTCAAATTACCGGAAAGAAAGCAATGGTTGGAAACAACGTTGCACACTCTAATAAAAGAACAAAACGTAAGTTCAATGTGAACCTGTTCACAAAAAAGTTCTATTGGGTGGAAGAAGATCAGTGGATTAGCCTGAGCATTTCAGCCGCAGGTTTACGTACTATCAATAAGCTTGGTTTGGATGCGGCTATTAAAAAAGCTGTTGAAAAAGGCTATATGTCTGAAATAAAGGTTTTACAAAACGCGTAACGTGGAGGAATAAACAATGGCAAAAAAAGCAAAAGGAAATAGGGTTCAGGTTATTTTAGAATGTACGGAGCATAAAGAAAGTGGTATGCCGGGTACTTCAAGATATATCACAACTAAGAATAGAAAGAATACAACTCAGAGATTGGAGCTTAAGAAATACAACCCGATCCTGAAGAAAATGACTTTACATAAAGAAATTAAGTAATAGGAGATTAAACAATGGCAAAAAAAGCAGTTGCATCATTTAAGAAAGGCGATGGTCGTACCTATTCAAAGGTAATCAAGATGGTAAAGTCTCCAAAGACCGGAGCTTACATCTTCCAGGAAGAAATGGTTCCTAACGAAGCAGTAAAAGATTATTTCGCGAAATAAGAAATAATTCATAGTATACGAAAAGCTTCTTCCCTGATTGTTGGGAGGAAGCTTTTTTATTTTACGAATAGCAATACAAAACCTTAGGGTTTTACTTTCAAAGCCCTAAGCTTTTATGTACAAAGTCCTGGGACTTTATCTATCAAGTAAAAGAGTTTTGAAAAAAGATGACAATCCTCATCTCAAAACTATGTAATCCTTTGATCAAGACATTGTAAAAACATTATCAGAGGATTGTATAGTTTTAAAATAAGGATTACCAACTTATTTTATTCAGACATGACTGACTCCTCTCTCTCATGTTTTTTTATACATCTATCACCTTACACGATACCGCCCAAAGCCTTTCTGCAAGCAGCTTTAAGAGTGGAAGATCATCTTTCACTTTGATAGGTCTATCTATCACTGGATACATACTGTTGCATCTGAAATTTACAGCCATTAAATAATGTACTATGTACGTTACATTTTTAACAATGTACGTCATTTACTAAAATGACCATGATATATCGAGAGTGGAAGGAGATCTTTAATATAATATTAGGACGCGAGCGGATTAAAATAAGACCCGTGCAAAATAAAATAGTTTGTGAGCAAAAATCATAATCCTTTATCTGCATAAAACCTGATTAGTTTTATTTTTTAGATAAGATAGAATAGAAATATTTTGCTATTTTTGTTCAATTGAAAAAAGTAAATCAAAATAATAAATAATTAAAGAGTTATGAAATTCGATGTATCAAGCACTTCGTTGCTATCTCGCTTACAATCAATAAGTAAAGTTATTGCATCAAAGAATTCCTTACCAATACTGGATAGTTTCCTTTTTGACTTGGATGGGAATAAACTAACAATAACCGCTTCAGATGCTGAAACCCGAATGGTTACTTCTGTTGAAGTAATGAACCCCGAGGGTACAGGAAAGTTTGCGGTAACAGCTAAAATATTGCTTGATCCTTTGAAAGAACTTCCGGAACAGCCATTAAACTTTGAAATCAATGACGATAACCTGGAGATTTTCATTCATTTCGAAAACGGTAAATACAATTTTATCGGACAACCGGGAGATGCTTACCCTCAACAAAAACCGTTGAACGAAGTTAATACCTCTTTAACAATTGATCCGGAAATATTATTAAATGGTATTACCCGCTCTTTGTTTGCTACTGCCGACGATGAGTTGCGCCCTGTTATGAATGGTATCTACTTTGATATCCATCAGGAAGACTTAACCTTTGTGGCTTCTGACGGACATAAATTAGTACGCCTTCGTAACCTTTCGATACAATCACCGGAAAGGGCTGCTTTTATTATGCCTAAGAAACCGGCTAATTTATTAAAAACGATCCTGGCAAAAGAAACTGAAAATGTGGAAATTAAGTTTGATGATAACAATGCGTATGTTACATGTTCGAACTTTGAAATGGTTTGCAGGTTGATCGAAGGCCGTTATCCGAATTACAATAGCGTTATTCCGCAAGGTAATCCGTTTAAAGTAACAATAGACCGTATTTCATTCCTGAATGCTTTGAAACGTGTATCTGTTTTCTCTAACCAGGCAAGTAGTTTGATTAAATTGCATTTAGTAACCGATCAAATGATTGTGTCTGCACAGGATATCGATTTCTCTACTTCGGCAGAAGAAAAGATTGCCTGTCAGTATAGTGGTGACGAAATTAAAATTGGTTTTAAAGCGACTTATCTTATTGAAATACTAAGTAACATCGCTTCGGAAGAGGTAATTGTTGAATTAGCTGACCCATCTCGTGCAGGAGTAATTGTTCCAACCGAAAATGAAGAACAGGAAGAACTCCTGATGCTTCTTATGCCTATGATGTTAAATGACTAATAAGAGCAGATGCAATTAAATTTAAGGAACCCGTTGGTCTTCTTTGATCTGGAGACAACGGGTATTAATATTGTTAAAGATCGCATTATTGAGATTTCGTTTGTAAAAGTACATCCTAACGGAAAAGAAGAAACTAAAACCCGGCGTATAAATCCCGGAATGCCTATTCCACCTGAATCAACAGCTATACATGGTATTTCGGATGAAGATGTAAAAGATTGCCCTACTTTTAAAGAGATAGCGAAATCTTTGGCATCCCAGATAGAAGGATGTGACCTTGCCGGTTTTAATTCCAATCGTTTTGATATTCCTATGCTAGTGGAAGAGTTTCTCCGTGCGGGTGTAGATATCGACTTGAACAAACGTAAGTTTGTGGATGTACAAACCATCTTCCATAAAATGGAACAACGTACCTTGTCTGCTGCATATAAGTTTTATTGTGACAAGACGCTGGAGAATGCGCATACGGCAGAAGCGGATACCATTGCAACGTATGAGATACTGAAAGCTCAATTAGACAGATACCAGGATTTGGAGAATGATATTAATTTCTTGTCTAAGTTCTCTAGTTTTACTAATAATGTCGACTTTGCAGGACGTATGGTTTACAATGAAAATGGAGAAGAAGTCATTAATTTTGGAAAATATAAAGGCCAATTGGTAACGGAAGTTTTGAAAAAAGATCCCAGTTATTATAGTTGGGTTATGAATGGCGACTTTACGCTGAATACCAAAAAAGTACTTACAGAGATCAAGCTAAGAAGCTTCAATGACAGATAGCAATGAACAATTTTGAGTTTTGTAATCCGGTAAAGGTTGTTTTTGGAAAAGGAACAATCACACGTTTATCTGCCTTGATTCCTAAGACAGATAAAGTTTTAATGATCTATGGAGGCGGAAGTATTAAAAAGAACGGAATATATGATCAGGTAATTGCTGCACTTAAGGATTATCAATTAGTAGAGTTTGGCGGTATAGAATCTAATCCGCATTATGAAACCTGTATGAAGGCTGTCGATATTGTGAAAAAGGAAAAGGTCAATTTTCTTTTGGCAGTAGGAGGAGGTTCTGTGATTGATGCCACCAAATTTATCGCTGCAGCGGTTCCTTTCAATGGCGATCCTTGGGATATACTATCTAAAGGAGCAACAATTAAAGAAGTTATGCCTTTAGGAGCTGTCCTTACTTTAGCGGCAACAGGTTCGGAAATGAATGAACGGGCGGTAATATCCCGTGTTTCCGAAGGGCGGAAACTGAACTTCGCCAGTCCGCTTATATTCCCTAAGTTTGCTGTTATGGATCCTGAAGTTACTTATTCATTACCCCCTCGTCAGGTATCGAATGGGGTAGTGGACTCTTTTATCCATGTTATCGAACAATACCTCACTTATCCTGTCAATGCGAAAGTGCAAGATGCCTTTGCCGAAAGCCTGATGAAGGTAATTGTTGAAGAAGGCTTGAACGTTTTAAAACAACCTGACGACTATGATATCCGTGCTAATTTAATGTGGGCTGCTACCAATGCCTTAAACGGATGGATCGGACAAGGAGTTCCACAGGATTGGTCTTCACATCGTGTAGGTTATGCGTTAACAGCACAGTTTGGTTTGGATCATGCGGAGACATTAGCTGTTATTCTTCCGGGCGTGATGGAATATATGCGTGAGGAAAAGAAAGAAAAGATATTACAATTAGGTGCTGTCGTTTTTAATATAAAAGATGGAACGGAAGATGATAAAATCACCAAAACAATCAATGCCGTCGAAGGATTCTTCCGCGAAATGGGATTAAGAACCCGCTTAAACGAATACGGTATCAAAGAGCCTGATTTAGATAAATTGGTTGAACCTATCACCCAAATGGGATGGAAATTAAGTGAACGCGGTACTATCGATGCAAAGGCTGCCAGAGAGATTTTATCGTTACGTTTGTAATAAATAGCAGGAAAAGAACGTTTAGTAAATACAATTTGTTTGTATAATAGAATGTTGAAGGACAAAAAGATCATATTAGGTATCACCGGAAGTATCGCGGCCTATAAAGCTGCTTATATTATCAGGGGATTAGTTAAAAAAGGTGCGGAAGTTCAGGTTGTTATTACACCCTCAGGAAAGGAGTTTATCACACCCGTCACATTATCGGCATTAAGTAGTAATCCGGTAATAAGCGATTTCTTTTCCAATCGTGACGGATCGTGGCATAGTCATGTAGACTTAGGTCTTTGGGCTGACGCTATGTTAATTGCTCCGGCTACTGCCTCTTCCATTGGAAAGATGGCGAACGGTATAGCGGATAATATGTTGATTACAACCTA
This sequence comes from Tannerellaceae bacterium, assembly GCA_032058265.1. Lineage (GTDB taxonomy): Bacteria > Bacteroidota > Bacteroidia > Bacteroidales > Tannerellaceae > DFXE01. The sequence continues at coordinate 16,940 of DAMCDT010000006.1, read as the reverse complement.
TCTTTCCTGTAAAGCCCCTGTCTTTATTGCACCGGCAATGGACCTGGATATGTTTGCCCATCCTTCTACACAGCAGAACCTTGATAAACTTCGTTCATTCGGAAATTATATTATTGAACCGGCAGAAGGAGAATTAGCTAGTCATTTGGTAGGAAAGGGCAGGATGGAAGAGCCGGATAAGATCATCCAACAACTGGAAGAGTTTTTTACCGGACAACAGGAACTTCAAAAAAAAAAGATACTGATAACAGCCGGGCCAACCTATGAAAAGATAGACCCGGTACGTTTTATTGGGAATTATTCTTCAGGGAAAATGGGATTTGCACTTGCTGAGGCTTGCGCGCAAAAAGGTGCGGAGGTTACTTTAATCGCCGGACCAGTTTCGTTAGCTGTAAATAATCCCAACATTAAACGAATTAATGTTGAATCTGCGGAAGAAATGTATCAGGCATCTGTTTCTTTATTTCCTGATATGGATGCGGCCATATTATGTGCTGCTGTTGCCGATTACCGTCCGGAAACAACATCAAACGAGAAAATAAAAAGGGAGACTAAGGAAGACATAACACTTCATTTAGTTCCCAATAAAGATATAGCCGCTTCACTTGGAGCTATGAAACGGGATAATCAGAAACTGATTGGCTTTGCATTGGAAACGAATAGTGGAGTTTCGCATGCGGAAAGTAAATTGAAAAAGAAAAACCTCGACTTTATCGTTTTAAATTCATTAAGTGACTCCGGTGCAGGCTTTCGTGTCGATACTAATAAAGTAACAATCATAGACAAAAAAGGTGAAATAACTGATTATCCGGTAAAGACTAAACAAGAAGTGGCATTGGATATTATTAATAAACTGGTGACATTAATGTAATGAGAATATTAACAAAACTATTTATTTTACTTATACTTTCTTGTATTATCCTGAATGCTGAAGCACAGGAGTTAAATGCCCGTGTCGTTGTTAATAGCGATAAGATACAGGGGACTAAAGACATTTTTTCTTCTATGCAAAAAGCTTTGACAGAGTTTATTAATACAAAAAGATGGACGGATGCTGAGTTTACGGTAAATGAAAGAATCGATTGTACTTTTACATTAACTATTAATGAGAGGGACGAAAGTAACGAAAACTTTAAAGCTGAAATACAAATACAGGCACGCCGTCCGGTATACAATTCAAGCTACACTACTACTACATTAAATTTCCAGGATCGTCAATTGGATTTCACATTTCTTGAATTTGCACCCTTGGAATACACGGAGAATATGCTGGAGAGTAACCTTACGGCAACAATTGTGTATTATATTTATCTGATACTGGGCTTTGATTTCGACAGTTTTTCTCCCAAAGGAGGGAACGCATTCTTCCAGCAGGCACAACAAATCGTTAATCAGGCACAATCACAATCCGGCTGGAACGGCTGGAGGGCTTTCGATAGTAATACCAATCGTCATGCTGTAATTACAGCACTAACAGAAAACCAGGGAGATATTTTCCGGAATATGTGGTATACTTATCACAGAAAAGGATTAGACGAAATGGCGGCAAATGCAGATCGTGGACGTACCAATATAGTCGGAACCTTGCCGGCTTTGGATGAACTGAGGAGCGCACGACCGACATCCGTGTTATTGCAAATGTTCGCCAATGCTAAATTGGACGAAATTGTAGCTATTTATTCTAAAGCAAACACACAGGAAAAGCAGGAAGGCCTTAAAATGCTTTCCAACCTTTATCCGGCTGAAACAACCCGCCTTGAACCACTAAAAAGATAAATGTGGCATGTTAAAATCATTATTTATTCAAAACTTCGTATTAATTGATAGCCTTGATATTCATTTTAATGACTCCTTTACTGTTATAAGTGGAGAAACCGGAGCAGGAAAGTCTATCATTTTAGGAGCTTTATCCTTGGTACTTGGCCAGCGTGCGGATAGTAAAAGTATCAAGCAAGGGGCAGACAAATGTATTATAGAAGCCGAATTTGATATCTCCCAATACCAATTGGAAGCCTTCTTCATTGAAAATGACATGGAGTATGATCAGGAGATTTGCATACTTCGCCGTGAGTTATTTGCCTCCGGCAAATCACGTACGTTTGTAAATGATTCTCCTGTTGCGCTTACGGTAGTAAAAGAATTGGGTAACCGGCTGATTGATATTCATTCGCAGCATCAAAACTTATTGTTGGCAGATAATAAGTTCCAATTAAAAGTGGTGGATGTAATGGCCCGGAATGAATCTTTACTAAACCAATATAAAAAAGAATATACCCATTATCAGACTTTAAAGAAAGAATTAAAGGAGATAATGGAAAAAGCAGCCCAATCCAAACAGGATGAAGATTATATTCGTTTCCAATTAGAACAATTGGAAGAAGCCAAGCTTGTTGAAGGCGAACAGGAAGAATTGGAGCAGGAACAGGAAACACTTTCGCATGCGGAAGAGATCAAAGGCTTACTGTACACTATTACTGATTTATTGAATGGTGAAGAACAAGGTGGGCTTTCCTATATAAAAGAAGCTTTATCCAAAGCAGAAGATTTGGATCGTTATTATCCCAAAGCCAAAGAAATGGCAGAACGGTTACGTACAGCTTATATTGATTTGGCAGATCTGGCTTCAGAAACAGATGTTTTAAAAGAAGATATTGAATTTAATCCGGAGCGTTTGCAATGGGTGAACGAAAGATTAGACCAGATTTATACTTTACAACAAAAGCATCGTGTATCGACAGTTAAAGACTTGATTGAATTACAAAACAACTATTCATCACAATTAAAGGAAATAGACTCATTTGATGATCAGGTTAATACCTTACATTCGCAGGTCGACGACACCTATAAAGAATTACTGAAACAAGCGGCTCAATTAAGTAAGCAACGAAAGAATGTAACTTCATCTACCTCTTCTCAATTGATGGAGATGTTATCGCTGTTGGGAATGCCCAACACACGCTTCCGAATAGATTTTATTGAGAAAAATGAACCGGAAAGCGACGGGATCGACGATGTCCGTTTTATGTTCTCAGCTAATAAAAGCAGTGATTTGGAAAAGGTTGCTCAAACGGCTTCCGGAGGTGAAATCTCCCGTTTAATGCTTTGCATTAAAGCGATGATCGCAGGCTTTACCGCACTTCCGGCCATTATCTTTGACGAAGTAGATATGGGTGTATCAGGTGATATCGCTGACAAAATGGGAACTATTATGCAGGAATTAGGAACGAAAATGCAGGTGATAGCCATTACCCACCTTCCCCAGATTGCTTCAAAAGGAAAAGAACATTACTTTGTGTACAAAGAAGATACGTCGGAGCGTACAATCACGCAAATTAAAAAGCTTACCAATGACGAACGTATTCAGGAAGTAGCACGCATGTTAAGCGGAGCCAAACTGACTGACGCATCCATAGCAAATGCTAAAGAACTGTTACAATTCCGGCATTGAAACAATAAGAAAAAATGATATGCATAAAGTATTATTTTAACGTACGATAAAATTGAAAGAATGTACATCATCTTTGAAAATCACGTAAACCAACTAATATAATATTTTTATTTAACAAACGTTCTTTATAAACATATTAATATGAAAAATCTGCTATTATGTTCCTAAGACGTCTAAAAAAGAGTAAGTCTTTACGGATTGTAAATCTACTCGGTTTATCAGTGATTTTTGCCTGTTTATTATTATCCTATTCTTTTATCAAGAGAGAATTAAGCTACGACCAGTTTAATGAAAATGCCGACAGGATTGTTCGTTTTTCCATTCAATACAATAATGAGCCTGTTGATGGCAGGAATTATGGATTTTCAAAAGACAGTCCAATAATTAATGATATTCCCGGGATTGAAGACGCGGTCTTTTTAAATAAGGTTAATACCGGACTATTGACATATAGCGGAAAACGCCAGGTAGTAAACGACTTCTATTTTGCAAGCGCAAATTTCTTTGAAGTATTTAGTTATAAGCTTTTAGAAGGTGATGCAGGAAGTATTATCAATGCTCCTGAGAAAGTGGCCATCAGTAAAACGTTTGCCAAACAGCTTTTCGGAGAAGAATCACCCATAGGAAAAGAAATACAATTAGAAGGACGTAAATTCCAACTTCCCGATAAGAAGATATACGTAAATGGTGTTTTCGATGATTTCCCCGAAACATCCCATTTCCATACGGATATGATCCTGCACCGTCCGGACTCAGAAAAGAATGATTGGGCGTATGTATATCTGTTATTAAATCAAAACACGGATGTAAAAGGAGTAACAGATGCGATCGCCGGAAAATTAAACGAATTGAATGAAGGTAAAGAATGGAGCGCTTCCCCTTATATGATGCCTTTGTCAGACATACATTTACACAGCCGCGTGCTACGGGAACTTGAAGTAAACGGCAATATTGCTTACGTGTACCTCGTAGCCGGCGCAAATATTTTATTATTGCTGATCGTATTATTTAATCTTTGGCTTAACGCCGGTTTGATATTTTCATTCAATCGCCGGTATTACCAGTTATTACGGTTAAACGGAGCTTCGTCCTCTGTTGTTATGGCTGATGAAGGACTGTTTGCATTGATTATAGGCTTTATTTCTATTCTTTTTGGTGGCCTGATATGTATGATTGCGTTTTCGCAATTAAATTTGAGTTCGATAATAACAGCGGGTGAAGTCTTTATTATCTGCCTTTTATTCATGGTTATTGTTATTTTGGTATCTGTCTTTCCCGTTATCACTAAGTTGTCTTCAACGTTATTCCTGAATACACAAGATAATATCCGCACTTCCAACTTTGATTTATCGAAAGTGAAATATATGTTGATCGCCCAGTATTGTCTTGTTATGTTTATTGTCATTTTAAGTTTCGGTATCAGCAAACAGATTAATATGATAAAAACTTCACAGGTAGGTGGTAAGGAGAATACAATATTAGTGATGAATGAACAACCGGATGAAGTAAAGCAACGGTTTGATGTTCTAAAGAGAGAACTTTTGAAATATCCGGAAATCAAAGCTGTTACGTCTGCCATGCAATTACCCGGATCAGCTATACGGGATGGTATCAGTGTTAGACTGGAAGGAGAAAGTGAAGAGGAAGCGCGAAGACTTCCCTTATTGGTAGTAGGTGACGATTTTCTTCCGTTTTTCCATGTAGACCTTATTGCCGGAACCGCTTTTCAGCATACAAAGCGATCATTCCAGGAAGAAGAGAATATGTTTATTGAATCACTTCAAGGGAAACCCGCTTCGGATCTGACCGAAGAATATGTTATCAATCGTAAGGCAATACAAGCTTTAGGTTTTAACTCTCCCGAAGAAGCGGTTGGAAAATGGCTAAGTCTGGACCATGGTAGTTTGAATTATATCAGAAGAGGCCAAATTGTTGGTGTCACAGATGATTTTAATTATACGACCACTTACGAAGAATTAATCCCTCAAATATTGATGCAGCGGAAGATATTCCAGCATTGTATTATGGTCAATCTTTCTTCTGATAATATGCAAAAGGCTTTACAAACGTTTAATCAGGTTTGGGATACTGTTAATCCTGACTATCCGGCGGATTATACTTTTCTTCAGAATATCTACAGCCAGGTATATTGTAATGAACTGAATGCAGAAAGCCTGGTTCGTTTATTTTCCCTTCTTTGTTTAATTGTGGCTAACCTGGGTTTGATTATTATTATGGCGTTCATTATTAAAAGAAAGACAAAGGAAATTGGTATACGAAAGGTGAATGGAGCTACTTATATTGACATCATAAAGATGTTGAATAACCGTTTTGTCATTTGGATTGGTGTAGCTTTTATTATTGCGATACCCGCTGCGTATTATGTGTTGGCTCGATGGTTGGAGAATTTTGCGCATAAGACGCCTATGGATTGGTGGATATTCGCACTGGCAGGATGTATGGTATTATTACTATCGGTAGTGTGCATCTCCTGGCAAAGCTGGCAAGCCGCTTCATTTAATCCTATTAAAGCATTGAAAACAGAATAAACGAGAGAGCAAGAAATAATAAATATTTATGAAAGAAAATGAAATGATCTTCGGCATTCGTGCTGTTATTGAAGCGATACAGGCTGATAAAGAAATAGATAAGATACTCGTTAAAAGAGAATTGCAAAGTGATCTTTCCAAAGAACTTTTTGAAATATTAAAAGGGAAAGAGATACCTGTTCAACGTGTTCCCGCCGAACGTCTGGACCGGATAACCCGTAAGAATCATCAGGGAGTGATCGCTTTTATCTCTGCCGTTACCTATCAACGTTTAGAAGATATTATTCCCTTTTTATACGAGGAAGGCAAGGATCCTTTTATTGTATTGCTTGATGGGATTACAGATGTACGAAACTTCGGGGCGATTGCACGCACCTGCGAATGTGCCGGAGTAGATGCAATTGTGATTCCTTCAAAAGGAAGCGTGACGGTAAATGCGGATGCTATGAAAACGTCGGCGGGCGCTTTACATATATTACCCGTCTGTAAAGAGAAGAGTATCAACCAGGCTATACGTTTCCTTAAAGACAGTGGAGTGACCGTAGTCGCTGCCAGTGAAAAAGCAGCCGATAACTATACGGATGTTCCCTATGAAGGTCCGGTAGCTATCGTTATGGGTGCAGAAGATACGGGAGTCTCGGGTGAAAACTTACGTATAGCCGATAAACTTGTTAAGATACCACAGTTTGGAACGATCGGTTCCTTAAATGTATCGGTCGCTTCATCTATTATGATATACGAAGTAATCCGCCAACGAATGAATAAACAAAACACATAAAAAGTCTTTAAAATGAAGAAAGCAATTACATCTGAAAGCGCACCTGCCGCTATCGGCCCTTACAGCCAAGCGATAAAAGCAGGAAACATGTTATTTATGTCCGGACAATTGGGTATCGATCCTGTAACTGGAAACTTCGTAGAAGGAGGAGTAAAAGAACAGACAGTCCAGGTATTTAAGAATATCAATGCTATTCTTTCTGAAGCTGGTTTGTCAATGGATCATATAGTAAAAACAACCGTTTTCTTAGCCGATATGGCTGATTTTGCTGTAATGAATGAAGTTTACGCAACCCAATTCGAAGGAACATTCCCCGCACGCTCCGCGGTTGCCGTTAAAACATTGCCAAAGAACGGCTTGGTTGAAATAGAAGTAGTGGCAATAGATAATTAATATAATTTTGAACCATAGATTAAAGGGTTACACAGATTAATTTATTTAAGAAACGAAATAATAATCTATGTAATCCTTTAATGTATGGTTTATTATTTTCTTATTACTTTTTTACGAATTCAAAGAGACTTATTCTTTGTCTGATTTCATTGATGCGATTATCTGAAGTAGTTAGAGGGTAGAACTCATATAAATTTCCATATTCCTTTTCTACCTTTTCCATTTGATTTTCCCCAATGAGGAAATACCCTTTTTCCGGTTGTTTCTTTTCAAAGTTATGGAACATATTACCCATATAGAAATTCAATCCGTATAGATTAGCATATTCTTTCAGGTTATTCATAACGTAGACGTTCGTATTGTCTAAAGGATAATCGTTCATTATACGTTCTGCAAACGGACGTGAAGAGCTTCCTTTACGAATACCCCGCATAATTACCCCGTCAATAAGCAAATTAATAGTAAATACCAGGAAAATTGTTGCGTAAAGCATCTTCAGATTGATCTTCTTAAACATCTGATAACATACGGTGATCAATGCTAATAGTATAATCAGAAATATAGTAATGGTTAAGATACAGGGCGAGCACAAAATATCTTTAACCATTTTAACCTGGTCGAGTGTCGATACCCGGCTGGTAAACTGTCCGGCGATAGCAACCGGATCAATAATTCCTGTCATAGATAATATAAGGACTATCAATACGATACTGACAATAATAGCCAGAAAGCCTGCGAATATCCGGGTAACTTTCGTTCGGTATTCCGTTAAATAAAGGGAGTATTGAGCTAGGAAAACTGCTATAAACGGATAAGCAGGCATAAGATACACACTTCGTTTACTGGAAGGTATCGAATAAAAGAAGATGATACATACTAAAGCTACCAGACTGAATAGTTTAAGTTTCTCCATCGAACGGATGTTTTGCCACATTCCTTTCAATAACTCTTTAAAAGACTTCTGTGGCTTCTTAATTTTCATACCGAAAAGAGAGAAGAAAAAGAAGATGGTCCACGGAACAAAGCCTGCCGCTAAAGTCATGAAGTTATACCACACACCGTTCTCATGACCTAAATCGTATTTAATATCAGGAGTGCTTAAATGAAAGAATCTGCCAAAGTTTTCAGCCAGTACTACGTTGAGGAAATCTTCACCCCCTTGTTTCCAGGCAGCAACATACCATATCAATGGGAGGAACATAGAGGCTATACCAATATAAAGCAATGATTTGAATATGGTAAGGAAACTATGTTTATTCAATATTAACAGATAAACGCCAAAAACAAAAAGTGGAAGTATAATTCCGACAGGACCTTTTGTCAAAACAGCACAACCCAATAGAATAGGGATCAGAATAGGCAATCCTTTTAACTCGAGCTTATTCTCCCATCGATAGAGCATATATAACCCCAGGACAATAAAGGTTGTGAGAAGCATATCCACCCGGGTAGTCATTCCAGCCCGGTGAATTTCAATACAGGTTAGCAACAAAAGAGAGCAGATAAATGCTTCCTGAAATTTAATTCGCTCGCCAAAAAAGAATAAAGTACATCCGATCAATATAATGAAAGCCAATGCAGAAGGAAGCCGCGATGTAAATTCGGATACATATCCCTGCGGAAGTGAGAAAACAGCCATCAGCCAATGTGCCATCGGAGGTTTATATGCAAACTCGTCGGCATATACCTGCGGCAGAACCCAGTTATCACTTTCGAGCATCGAGATAGCAACGGCAGCTTCCCGAGGTTCTCCTTTGGTTGAAAAATCACCTATACCAATCCAGGGGAGTACGGAAATAGCACAGATGATGACGATCATAGTAATGGGTTTCTGTAAATATAAATATTGAAGTGATGGAGTACGCATAGCCTTTTAATTTACATTCCTAACGATCCTTTAATTGCTGAACGTATAATTTCAGCGTCAGATCCGTTTTCTTTTAAAATAGATAATACAAAATTCAAATAACTCTCCTTATTGCTTATACCACAAATCTTACAAACATTACTTTGCGGCAGCATTCCTTTTTGGTTATATACAAGAAGTATCTTTTCATAATTGCCGGTTTCTGCATACGATAAGAACTTTTCTTTAATACCTATATATATGTCTTCTATATGAACAGTTTCGCGAAGGCCGTCGATATGTTCAACCAATTCGTCGATGGTGGATATCTTACGGTCGACTGCCGTTTCCAGTTTCCTTCTCACACGGTGTTTGGTATGTAACATAACCTGGGTTTCGAGGTCTTTCTCAAATAAACGGATAACATTCTCCTTAGCCTGGCTGAACACTTTCTCCGGGTCTTTCATCATACGCCGGGCTATTGTTTTAACAACAGCCTCCAGTAATAAAAGGTTCTCTACCTCAGCGACATCAGGTACATAAACCCTTTGGTCACGCAGGTAATCAGACTCTTTTTGTGTTCGTCTGTCACGGTCGATTATCCCCATTGAATCTAATGTGTGGAAGTCGCTTAGCTGGCTGAATGCTTTAGTTGTCTCGATCACTTTCTGGCAACCGCCTACCGGTTTCACAAGATAATCAGGAAAAACTAACGGGTAAAGCCTGTTGTCGATACTGTTTGAATCATTCCCTTCTACAAACAATATCGGTTTCCTGCTGCCTAATAGTTCGATATATAATTCTTCAGGGAAGCTATCGTTACTTTTAATCAGCTCATAATCCCATATCCTGGCTTCGCCGTCGTATGAACGGATCCATAAACATTCACTATTTTCCCTTGATGTGGTAAAATGTATATTATGTGTGAGATATACAAATGTACAATCAGGACGCAGAGCTTCCAATTCGTCCCAAAGTTGGTTCTTTATGGAATCGTGAAGAAGTACTTCGGGTTCTTCTATTATCAGTAAAGCATTTGGTTTTGCACATAGTACGGCTCCTATCAGGTAAAACACAAGTTTCTCTCCGTCGCTCATCCGCTCCGGTTTATAAACCTCCCCGTTCAATGATGAAGAGGTTAATTCAATAAAACCGAACTTCCTTACCAGGCGGTTTTGAGGAAACATTTTTTCCCAAATGACCTGAATACGGTCAATTTTAGTAACAGGAGGGATTATTTGAGGGTTGAGTTTGCTTGCTTCCTTATAATCGACTGCCGCGTCAAACTCTTCCTTTTGCAATTTGAGTATCAGTTTTTCATAAGGAGATATACGGGGTACAAAAAGCCATTCAGTGATCATTGACTGCAAATGGCTCAATTCTTTAATTTCGGTGAAGACATCATTTTCCGTATAGACGAAAAGTGAACGCAAACCGGATATTTTTTCCGTCCGGTCTTTATATCGTTCCAATAAATCCTGTCCGAAAGAACTTTTACCGGCGCCATTAGCTCCGATAACCACAAGTATCCGGGTATCAATTATAACCGGAGAGTTAGTATTCAGCTTTTTAGGAAGAGTCAGCTCCATATTGTGAAAAGAGTCCACATAAGTAAAAACCTTTCCAAAGATAGCTATTTTTTTTACATGCCAAATAGTAATCAACCCGAAGATAAGGTAAACGCCCTTCTGGCATTATTTGCAGGTTTTAATAGTGTCTTTCTGT
>DAMCDT010000006.1:0-6191 GCA_032058265.1 Tannerellaceae bacterium | reverse complement strand
CTGTCTTTTATTGTCTTTCATACGTGCTTTTATTCGTTTTATCCTTATTATTTTATCCAATCACCTGGGTGATAAATATATACCACCCGGGTGGAAAAGATATGCCACCCCGGCGATATGGATAGATCACCGGGGTGATATGATTAGTTATATACAAGTCAAGACGTAAGAGGTCATATCCGGAGCAATAAAAAGGATTGATCCTGTCAACAAACTGTCTTCCCCTTCCTTTCGCCTGTCTTTTTACATCCTCCGGTAACGGTACATACAAGGTTTATTTATTGCCAGAAAAATGAATTAGTTTTTGATAAATGAAACAAAACTAACGGTTTTGTTATGCTAAACAATATGAATATGGCGGGTTGCGTAAATAATAACTTTGATATTCATAATATATGAAAGAACAGTTATGTAAATCGTCGGAAAAAACGACAGATTTATGTATTGTTGCATTCTTTGGAATGTTTTTTATATAATAATGCCTGAATTTTCTGATTTTGTAAATTAAGGAAATATCTTTATAAAAACGCTTGTATCGGTGATTTCTATTTTTACATTTGCACAATAAAAACCAATACAATTTTAACAATGAAAACTATCAATCTTATGTTTTTATCATGTCTGTTAATATGCTTCGTTTCATGTGAAAAAGAAATCATTCTTCCGGAGGATACTTTTATGAATAGATCTGATAATAATTCATTATATATAAATAATGATTCGACTACAAATATAGGTGTAGGCGTTGCGGTTGATCCCTGGCAGGAGATAAATACCAAATACGCCTTATAATATAAAATCTAGTATAGAATTGCCACTTTTTTCATACTAATCATTAGTGAAGAAACACAAAAGACACGGAGTTTATACAAAAAACTCCGTGTCGGGTGTTTCAATTATAAACTTCTCTTTATTTTGCTTTGAACAACCAGCGGGTTCCTATTAGAAAAGAATGGGTATCTGTATTATCCAGATGAGCATATTCTCCTTTATAGTTTGTATGGTTGTACATATAAGCGGCATGGAAGCGCAAATCTTTTACGTATTTATTTGTAAATGGATACCATTCCACTACAGCCTGTATTCCTAAGTTTTCATACGCTTTACTGTCGAAGTCTTTGTCGTACCGTTGATCCCATATACCTTTAACAAAAGGCCTCCATTTGCCGAAGTTATATTTCAGGTTTAAAGATACGGATTGGTCTTTAATATAACGGTTTCCCAATGTGTCAATACCGACCATATAACCATAATCCATATTACGATAACCAAAATAGTAATCCAACTCTGTTGTGAATTTCTCAACATTTAATTGTGTGCCCGCTGTTATCCAGTTATAAAACTTACTTTTTGTATGTTGGAAAGCTCCGTATCCCCAGCGTGTTTTTAATACATTGTTGAAAAGATTACCTTCCCATAGAGTCAGGATTGCAAGTGCTTTGTTTTTATATTCTTCGCTGGCAAATTGTGTAGCGTCTGAATTCACTACCTGTAAGTGTAAAACCTGATTGGCGAATTTAAATGCCACATCGACTCCGGTTTTATAAGCATCCAGATCATTGAATGCCATTGTTCCGAGATAAATATCAGCCGGATTATAATCATATTCAAACGTTCCGAACTGAACGGATTGTTTACCCACGGTAAAAGTCCAGTGTTTACCTGCATCTAAAGCTACCCATGCCTGATCCGTAGCCGAAGAATAACCTTCACGTAAGGGTGTCTGTGGTTTGTTAAGACGATGACGAACGCGGTAGCGAATACCCGGAATGATTTCACCTACTATCCAAAGTTTGAATGTCTGGCCGTGAAACGATAAATTATCCAGATCACCACCATTCAGGTCACCCTGGAAATCAACACGGGTATCCAGCATAATATTCAACATTTCATCGTCCCAAAGCAATTTTTGTAAAATATTCTCACTATCCCTATGCTGGGCATAAGCACAAATGCTAAGGGATAGTAAGAGAATAATAGAATAGAACTTTTTCATTTTGTTGGTCTTACGGTTTTTTCAACGTATGTGGTTTAATATTCGGTGAACATACGTTGTATTTCTTTATAATCGTTTGTCTTTGTCAATGCGAGCATCAATAGCACCCTTGAACGGTAAGGATTAATATACCATGATGCAGCAAATCCCAGTTTATCATCATCCACTTCGTCCCATTGAGCCGTTGGGCCTGTCATAATGCGTGATGAACGTACGACGGCAATACCTTGTTTACGGTATTTTGCCAGTTCATTCTGCATAACAGTGGTCATATTACCATTACCTACACCGGCAGTCACAATACCTTTTGCTCCTGCTTTTACTGCTGCATCGACGAATAATGCAGTGGCATTGGAATAGCTTAAGATAATTTCAACCCGTGGTAAGGAATTGAGATTGGTAATATCGAATTCGGAATTGACCGTATGCCTTTTCAGCGACTCACGCGTATAGATGGTTTTTCCATCATATACGATACCTAACGGACCGTAATTGGGATTTTCGAACGTTCCGACACGTAATGTATTGGTCTTTGTCAGGTCGTCGGCTCCTAATATCATATCATCCATCACCAACATAACACCTTTTCCCCTTGATTCTTTTGAAATCGCACAGGCCACAGCATTATAAATATTGCGGGGACCATCAGCACTGATCGCTGTTGAAGGACGCATGGACCCGACTAAGACAACCGGTTTATCGCTCTTTACAACAAGGTTAAGGAAATAAGCTGTTTCTTCCTGCGTGTCGGTTCCGTGAGTGATGACGATACCATCCACATTGTTTTGGCTTAACAGTTCATTTACACGTTTACCCAGCTTTAGCCAAACTTCGTCATTCATATCCTGACTTCCTATCTGGGCAACCTGTTCGCCTTTGATATTGGCTATGTCCATAATCTGCGGAACGGCCGATAACATCTGATCGACAGAAATAGCACCGGCTTTATAATCCGAATCTACAGTTGACGAACCTTGTCCGGCAATAGTTCCACCGGTAGCAAGGATATAGATCGTTGGTTTTGTTTGCGCCTGTGCTGTTACAGTCACACCAAAGGCAATCAATAAAAGCATGATTATGCTTTTAAATTTATTCGCTTTCATAATTATTAATATTGATGTTTTATTTATTTGTAGATAATTTCCAGGCTTCGACATATTCCTGCATGGTTTCCATCAGTTCCTGGCCGATTACTTTGTACGAATCATCATCCAGATTGGCTAATGAAACGCGTACAGACCATTCAGGACCTGCAAATCCGCCGCCGTTCAACAAAACAATGGATGATTTTTCTGCCAGACGGAATACAATATCAACCGGTTCGAAGTTCTTTTCTAAAAAGACGGTGAAGTCTTTTCCATAAGCCTTTTGTCCCCATTCATGCACATCGAACTCTAAATAATAAGCAGCTCTTTCCGGATCGGGGAAAACATTCATTTGCATACCTTCCCAGAACAGGTCAAAACGGTGGTGAAGTTGTTTTATACTTGTTTGTTTGTACTTATTTTCTTTGTCCAATAAAGCAAAGCCGGCAAACAATAACATTTGCATTTGTTGAGGAAGTGATAAACCTGCCGTATGATTAAGGGCAACCTGACGGCTGTCTGCCACCAAACGATCTATGAACTTTAACTTTTCCGGATAAATCGTGAGACTTTCATATAATTTCTTCAGGCGTTCTTTCTCTTTTTCAGGAATTGCTGATAACATATCATCGTAAACATTGTCTTCATAAAGGGCAATGACTCCCAAACGCCAGCCTGTAGCTCCGAAGTATTTTGAGAAAGAATATACGCAAAGTGTATTACGGGGCAATTCATTCATCAACGAATTGAATCCTTCTACAAACGTACCATACACATCATCTGTAAGTATCATCAAATTAGGATTGAGGTTCTTGACTACTTTGACAATATATTTACGGCATTTATCGCATATCTCGACGGATGTAGGATTACTTGGGTTGATAATAAAGAATGCCTTAATAGATTTATCTCCTAATTTATCCAGTTCACTGTCCGGATATTGGAATGTTGAATTACCATCTTCATCTTTAGCCGATCCATGAATATAGGTTACTTTAAATTGATATCTGTCCAATTGTGGAATTTCCAGATAAGGAGTAAAAGCCGGAACGCCTAAAGCAATGCGGTCGCCTTTCTTTAGCAAACGGTTTTCCATCAGCGAATCGAAGATATAACACATGGCAGCCGTTCCGCCTTCAACAGCAAACAAGTCAAACTTACCGTTACGTATTGGCTTATTACCACACATTTCCTGGATCAGATAATCATGGACAATGATCTCCGTATGTTTTAACATGCGTACAGGACTTGGATATTGGTCTCCGATAATGCCTTCGGCTAATTCCATTACCCATTCATCCGGAGTGAAATTATGTTTTTGAATACCATATTCATATATTTCCTTTAATAACTTTATGCCCGGCATATCAGCTTTCCTTGTCAGGAAAGACTCGAACCGTTTGGCTATACCCTCCTTTTGAGGTATACCTGCCATACCGACGGGATCATCAAATGAACGACGACATTCTTCCAGGCCAAAATAACCCAACGTAAAAAAAGCTTCGCGTGGAGTTGTTGCTGTCCAGTTTGGATTACCTCTCCCGGCATTTAGCATTGTTTTGGCCATCTCTTTTTGATCGTCTGATGCCAGTTTTATTAAATTATCCTTTAGTTCGAAAGGGCTCAGTTGTTGCAACAGTTGTTCTCTTCTACGTGATGTCTTTAGTTTTGCAATTATATCCATAATCAATATTTTATGTGTTTATTTTTCTTTTTAATTAATGCATCAGCAACACGATTACGACGCCCCATATAATTAGAAGCGTATTTCCGATTGCGTATGTTGTTGTATAAGATAGGGAGGGAACTTTACTGTCGATAGCTTCTGTGATAGCTCCTAAAGCAGCTGTTGTTGTACGTGCCCCGGCACAAGCTCCCAAAGTAATAGCCGGATTGAATTTAAATACATACTTACCAAGCATCAGACCGATAAACATGGGGACGATACTAACAAATACTCCGGCAATAAATAAACTGACACCTGACGCTTTTAAACCTGTTATGAAATCAGGTCCGGCTGTTATCCCGACAACTGCAATAAATACATTTAGTCCTAAGTTGTTCATTAACCAGATGGCAGGTTCGGGAACTGCTCCGAAGGTAGGACGTAAAGAACGTAACCAACCGAAAATAATCCCCAGGATTAAAACACCTCCGCTGGCGCTCAGGCTTAAAGGGACATTCCCAACGCGTAATGTCAATGATCCGATAATTCCACCAATAAAAATACCTAACCCAACATATAATAAGTCTGTTATATTTGTTGGGCGTTCGGCATATCCCAGAAACTTGGCAAAACGGTCGACATCTGTTTTACGGCCTTCAATCTCGACTATATCACCACGTGATAGTGTCACTTCCTTCAATAAAGGAACATCTGCTTTACCACGGTGAATTTTACGTATGATTACCCCATGACGATCTTTACAGGTCCTTAATTGGGTTAATGACATGCCTTCCGCCTTCTTGTTACTAACCATGACACGTAATGCTTCTGCCCTGAAATCAAGTAATTCCAGATCGGCCACTTCTTCACCAATAAAGTTTTCATCCTGTAATAGTGAATCAAGAGGGCCGTTCAGCACTATTTTATCTCCTTTACTTATTGTATCTGTAAGCGCAGGCTCTTGTATAATGGTATTGTCCTTTTTACGTATGCGTTCAATATAAACCGGCCATCCTTTATCTAAAAGTAATTTTTCAATGTTATCGACAGTCTGGGGTGTATTGAACAGATCATTTGTTGTTTCAATCACCCGGAATGTAGTTCCGTCGTAAGCATATTCAAGGGTAGGGTCATCTTCTAAAATGGAACCTCCTAATGATTCTTCATATTCTTTACTTTGCTTTTTTATATCTCCTCCCAATATCTTCGGGCCTAATGATGCAAGGAACCATGCCGTACCGGCCGTTCCGAAAATGTATGTAACAGCATAAGCCACCGGGATCTGATTTATATACGCTTGTTTTTGTTGTGCATCGATACTTAATTGATTAATAGTATCGGTTGCGACACCAATAACTGCGGAAATGGTATTGGCTCCGGCTAATAATCCGGCTGCGTTACCAATATCGAATCCTGCGATTATGGCGGAAACCCATGCTATAAG
>DAMCDT010000005.1:0-29864 GCA_032058265.1 Tannerellaceae bacterium | reverse complement strand
AAGCAGAAGTACAAAAGATACACGACAAGTTCATAAAGAAAGTTGACGAACTGTACGCTGCAAAAGAAAAAGAAATAATGACAGTCTAAAATATATGGAAAATTGAAGTTGAAAATTGAAAATGAATATCCGTTTTCAATTTTCAATTTTCAATTTTCAATTCTAATGAAGGGTTTAGTAATTAAAAATACCGGTAGTTGGTATACTGTACGTACTGACGACGGACGAGATATTGAAAGTAAGATAAAGGGTAACTTCCGGTTACGGGATATACGTAGCACAAATCCTGTAGCCGTAGGAGATCGTGTGGATATCGATATCAACCAGGAAGGGACAGCTTTCATCACCGAGATCGAAGACCGGAAGAATTATATTATCCGGCGCGCTTCCAACCTTTCTAAGCAATCACATATAATAGCGGCTAATTTAGATCAGGCAATATTAATCGTAACGGTTAATTATCCGATTACTACTACCATATTTATAGACCGTTTCCTGGCAACGGCAGAGGCATACAGTGTACCTGTTAAGATACTTATTAATAAAATCGACCGCTTCCACGGCGCAGATAAAGATGCGATGGAAGCATTGATCAAGCTTTACACAGGGATCGGATACCCTTGCTCCAAACTATGTGCTAAAAGCGGGGAAGGATTGGACGAATTAAAGGCAGAACTGAAAGACAAGATAACTTTACTTTCCGGGCATTCGGGTGTTGGAAAATCTACGATAATAAATAGATTAGTGCCCGGAGTCAACCTGAGGACAGGCAATATATCGGAATATCATAATAAAGGGATGCATACGACAACCTTTTCGGAAATGATTCCTTTGCCTGAAGGAGGATATATCATAGACACTCCGGGAATAAAGGGTTTTGGTACAATCGAGATGGAAGATGCGGAGATTTCCCATTACTTCCCTGAAATATTCAAACATTCCGTAGATTGTAAATTCAGCAACTGTACGCATCGCCATGAACCCGGATGCGCCGTACTGAAAGCTATAAACGAACACAAAATAAGTGAGTCGAGGTATAAAAGTTACCTTAGTATATTAAAAGACAAAGAAGAGAGTAAATACCGCGAAGAGTATTAACCTGATCAAACAGCAGGAAGGCTCATTCCTGTTATCTTACGATATAAATCGAGCGCATACACGTCTGTCATTCCTGATATATAATCCAATACACACTGTATTTTACCATAGGTTGTAGGCGCATCCGTATGATATTGTTCAGGAATACGTTGAAGCAACAGCCTGCTGTATGAATGGCCGGGATTAATAACCGCTTCAGTCAGAATATCGATTAACTGACTGAAAATATGATAACCTGCCAGTTCAATATCCAATACTTCTTTGGCACGGTATATCTTTGCATACGCTACTTTGGAACAAGCATCATAAGCCTTTTTGGGATGTTCGCCTATTTCTTTTATTAAGGTGCTTTTAAAGGTACCGTTTAATATCTGTTCTTCATTTTCGAGAAAGACGCGGGAGCATTCATCAACCAGTAATCCGATAATCCCGGAACGTAAATAAGCGATCTGTTCATTGATATCATCGACCATATTCATTACTTCCGTCACCCGTTCCAACCTTGTCCCTTCAAAAAAACCCAGTAAAAGGCCTATTGTTTCTTCGCTGGTGAGGATACGTAGTTTATGTGCATCTTCGATATCCATGATCTGATAACAAATATCATCAGCCGCCTCAACCAAATAAACAAGAGGATAACGGTTATAGCGGATATTTCCTTCTCCATTTGCCTGTATGCCCAACTCATTGGCTATCTTAATATACGTTTCTTCTTCCGACTGAAAGAACCCGAACTTGCCACCTTTTTCCGATGTAACGGATGAATAAGGATATTTTATTATAGAAGCCAGTGTGCAATATGTCAATGCAAAGCCTCCTTTTCTGCGCCCAATAAACTGGTGAGTAAGCAAGCGCATGGCATTAGCATTGCCTTCGAAATTCACAAAGTCTTCCCATCGCCCTCCTTCTGTGCGTACTTTGTTTTCAAGCTTTTTACCGTTGCCTTCTGAGAAGTAAGCCCCGATTGCCCGCTCTCCCGAGTGTCCGAAAGGAGGGTTTCCCATATCGTGTGCTAAACAAGCTGCCGAAACAATTGAACCTATCTCCGGAAAGTTGACACTTCCGTCAGGGTATTTCTGCATTAATCCTTTGGAAACATTATTTCCTAACGACCGTCCCACACAAGAAACTTCCAGGCTATGGGTTAAACGATTGTGAACAAAAATACTACCGGGAAGTGGAAACACCTGCGTTTTATTCTGTAATCTGCGGAAAGGAGACGAAAAGATCAGACGATCGTAATCGCGTTGGAAATCCGTCCGTTCATGCTTGCGTTCATGATATTGCTCCATACCTAAACGTTTTCCGGAGAGTAATTGGTTCCAATTCATAACAGTTGTTATTTTTGTATTCATCATACAAAGGTAGAAATTATTATCTTTACTGTGCTAAATCAATACACCATGAAAAATCTTCTCCCTTCAATTCTTTTCGGATTGTTACTAATCGTGACCGGAAGCCTGGCTCCAATCCATTCCCAGGTAAATAATTCCATTACTCTACCATTATCGGGAGATAAAGTTGTACTAAATGATGGTTGGTATGCCCGCCGTGCGAATGAAATAAAGATCGACGGAAACCGGTTAACAGCCACTCCTTTTTCTAAAGAAGGCTGGATGAAAGCCTGTGTGCCGGGCACCGTATTAACAACTATGCTCGAAAACAATCTTTTTCCAGCGCCGGAATTCAGTATGAATAATAACCTCATACCGGACATCTATGATGTTGGAAATGCTTTCTATACTTTTTGGTTTATGCGTCCGTTCACCTTAAAAGAAATAGAGAAAGATAAACAAGTCTGGCTCAATTTCCGTGGGATTAATTATAAAGCTGAAATCTTCCTCAATGGAAAGCGTATCAATAAAGACACGCATGAGGGGATGTTCCTCCGTAAAAGTTTTAATATAACTCCTTATATTACACAAGGGGAGAATTTATTGGCCGTTATTGTTTATCCTCCCGATCATCCGGGAAATCCGAACGGTGGACAGGGAGGAGATGCACAGATAGCACGTAATGTAACAATGCAATTCACGCCGGGATGGGATTGGATACAACCGGTACGTGACAGGAATACAGGTATCTGGGATGAAGTCTCCATTACAACAACCGGAGCGGTTAAGGTTAAACATCCGTATGTTGTCACCAAAGTTCCCGGTGTACGGCAACCGCAGGAAAACCAGAAAGAAGCTTTAGTTAAGACGACCGTTGAAGTAGAGAATGTTACTGACCAATCGCAATCCGGAACAATTATTTGTGAAACTAATGGTAACCGCCTTACTCAAACTATCACTCTATCTCCCGGAGAAAAAAGAATCATTTCATTCAAAGATCTGACTATAAAAAATCCACGGCTATGGTGGCCTAACGGAATAGGCAAACAGGAATTATACGATATGCACATATATTTCCAAACCAATGAAACTGTTTCAGATAGTCATAAACTCCGTTATGGTATCCGTGAGATAACTTCAGAGAAATGTCCTTCAACAGGCGGTCGTAAATTCTACGTAAACGGGCAACCTATCTACATGACAGGCGGTAATTACATAGCTTCCGACTGGTTGTTGCGCTTATCGCCTGAGAGATATCGTACCGAAGTCCGGTTCCATGCCGAAATGAATGTAAGAATGATACGTGTATGGGGAGGCGCTTTATTGGAACGTCCGGAATTTTATGACGCATGTGATGAATACGGGATATTGGTATTCCAGGATCTTTGGGGCAGCGGCGACTGTAATGGCGCATGGGAAGACCCTACTAAATTAGACTCCCGCGAACGGCGGTGGGAATATCCGGACAACCATAGCCTCTTCCTTACTTCCGTAGAAGACCAGGTAAAGATGATACGTAACCACCCAAGCCTTTGCTTATGGTGTGGCGCCAATGAATGGCCGTTGGCAAAAGATATCGATGAAACGTTGAAGAAAGACCTGTTCCCTCGTCTTGATCCGGAACGGTTATTTGCAAGCTATTCGACAGATACGGTATTCACACGTAATACGATTGGTGGTGTGGGTGATGGTCCTTACGGAATACAGGAACCGGAATGGTTCTTCACTTTCCGCTCTACTCCTTTCAATCCGGAGGCCGGTTCAGTTGGTTCCCCGGAAGTAGAGAGTATGCGGGAGATGATGACAGAAGAAGAATTAAAAGCTGTACCGCGTGGACGTTGGGCTCATCCTACCTGGAGATATCATAAAGACCTCGGATATGGCGATCATCTGGAACGGTATGGAGAAGTGAAGGACATAGAAACGTATTGTAAATATGCACAGGTAGTGAATTATGACCAATACCGTAGCTTCATGGAAGGATGGGCTTCCCATACGTGGGAATGGTATACAGGAATATTGATATGGAAAACACAAAATCCATGGACTTCTCTCCGGGGGCAAATGTACGATTGGTTCCTCGATGTAAATGCTTCCTTATATGGAACGATGAAAGGTTGCGAACCTTTGCATCCACAATATAATATTGTAAGCAAGCAAGTAGAGATCATTAATACTGCTTTAGGAAATCATAATGTGAAGGTAAAAGCACAACTGTTTAAACCGGATGGAACAATTATATGGGAGAAAGAAGAAACCGGATCCATTCAGGCAAATAGCGTAAACCGTTTATTCAATGTTCCTCAACCGGAAGGGGTAGATGGCATTTATTTCCTTAAATTATCATTGACTGAAAATGATAAACAGGTAACGGATAATATCTATTGGCTTACTACCAAGCCAAAGGATTATACAAAATTAAATGAATTGCCAAGGGCAAAACCTTCCACAAAAGCATCCATAAAAAAGGAGGGAGATTTATATACAGGAAAAGTGAGCTTACTAACAGACAAAAACATTTCTTTCTTCAACCGGGTGAAAGTATTTGATAAAAATACCGGAAAGCGTATTCTACCCGTTCATTATTCGGATAACTATATCACCCTAATACCTGGCGATAAGAAAGAGATCGATATAGAATTCACCTCTTCTTTACCGAAAAGTCAAATAGAAATAGTAATTGATAGCTGGACGGCCGACCGTATCGTCTGCGCGGTGGATTAATAGATCAGTTCGCCTTTTCCCTGACGGATGATCTCAAATTCGTCCATTGTACAGTTTACAACTGTTGAGGCTTCGACACCGCCATAACCGCCATCGATTACGATGTCTACCTTGTCATCGTATTTCTCGTAGATAAGTTCGGGATCAGTAGTATATTCAATCACTTCGTCATCGTCATGGATGGAAGTAGTCATAATAGGATTACCTAATTCGTTGACAAGTTGGCGGATGATATTATTATCAGGCACACGAATACCCACTTCTTTTTTATTCTTATAGATCTTAGGTAATTCGCTGCTGGTAGGAAGAATAAAAGTGAATGCGCCCGGTAAGTTTTTCCGCATTAGTTTAAATGCGGCATTACTTACTTTGGCATATTCACTGATATTCGATAAATCATAACAAATGATAGACAAATTACTTTTTTGCGGATTAATCCCTTTCAAATGGCATATCCTTTCAACGGCACGTACATTCATAGCGTCGCACCCCATAGCATATACCGTATCGGTCGGATAAATTACCAATCCTCCTTCACGTAATACTTCCACCACCTTGTTTATCTCGCGTTGGTTCGGATTCTCAGGATATATTTTGAGAAAATCAGCCATAGATTATTTTACCGTTTTCATCACGATAGGCATCAAGCCCCTCGCTGTATTGCTTCATAGCACGAAGACTCATACCCATACTGGAAAAGCCGCCATCATGATATAAGTTCTGCATGGTAACTTTGCGTGTAAGGTCAGAGAATAAGGTGATGCAATAGTCTGCACATTCATCGGCCGTTGCATTTCCTAACGGACTCATTTTATCAGAGAAGTCCATTAAGTCTTCCATTCCTTTCACACCGCTTCCGGCAGTCGTTTGCGTCGGTGATTGCGAAATAGTGTTGATACGTACATTCTTTTCACGACCATAAATATAACCGAAGCTACGTGCGATAGATTCTAATAAGCTTTTCGCATCTGCCATATCGTTATAACCGAAGAATGTGCGTTGCGCAGCCACATAACTAAGGGCAATGACTGATCCGTAGTCAGCAATCGCATCTTGCTTCTTGGCTACCTGAAGCATTTTATGGAAAGAGATTGCAGAAACATCCAACGTCTTTTCCAATAAATTATAATCCAGATCATCGTATGTACGTTTCTTACGGACATTTGGACTCATGCCGATCGAATGCAAAACAAAATCTATTTTTCCACCTAATATTTCAACAGATTTCTGAAAAACCATTTCTAAGTCTTCCACATTGGTAGCGTCTGCAGGAAGAACTTCAGCATTTAGTTTTTGGGATAAAGCATCTACTTCACCCATACGAACGGCTACAGGGGTATTACTTAATGTGATAACCGCACCTTCTTCTACTGCTCTTTCAGCTACTTTCCAGGCAATTGACATATCATTCAGCGCACCGAATACGATACCACGTTTACCTTTCAATAAATTATGACTCATACTTTTCTTTTATTAATTCGCACAAAAATACGTATTATGTGCAACTTTAACCTACTTAATCACTCAAAAAATGATTTTCGACCTACAAAAGGAACATTCTAAACTTACAAAAAGTTGAAAAAAATATCAGTTGTATATTTGAAGTGCCCTTAATTCTTAATACATTTGTCTTCCTTTTATTAGTTTAAAATAGGATAACTCAACTTATTAAATATAACCGTTTTATGAAATTCAAACACTTTCTTTTTTTAGTAGCCTTCCTTATTCCTTTAACCGGATGCGATGTAGCCAAACAAGTTGGCGGAGCCTATAATATGGTTCAATGTAAATATGATTATAAATCTATCTCTAATTTGAATCTTGCAGGTATGGATTTGTCAAGAGGCCTTTCCGCCGCTAACCTTTTACAACTGACGTCTATTCTGACGGGTGCGACTACTTCCGTTCCGTTAGATATGACATTGAACCTGAATGTAACTAACCCCAATCAATCATCTGCTTTGCTTCATGGATTACAATACATTTTGAGTATTGATGATATACAATTCACGACAGGTTCAGTTAATCAATCTCTCAATGTGCCTGCGGGAGGTAGTCAAGTACTTCCGTTGGCTATCGGATTTGACTTAGGTACGCTTTTAAAGGGTGATACGAAGAATAGCGTTGTCAATGTAGCCAAGAACTTTCTTGGTATCGGTAATGAAAAATCGAATGTAACTCTCCAGATCAAACCAACCTTTATGATAGGAAATATTCCCATTACATCACCTGTATACATTCCTGTTAGCTTTGCTTTCGGAGGGATGAAATAAACAGACTAAAACTTTACTTACCATATATCTTAATGGCATCGTGTATATTTAATCATGGTGCCATTCTCTTTTATTGTACATAACTTTTAAAATGGTGTGCGTCATGCTGAGCATTTATGTACGTCATTTATAATTGAATTTCCGGAAATTAATTATTGTATAATAGGTTGAAGATAAGGAAGATCAAATTTATCTATTTAATGATAAATATTTTCAATTATAAATAGTGAACTAAAATAGTAAAGCCTTGTTCTCAATATATAGAGTTCTAAAATGATATATTAAAGCCTTATCAGAAAATATTTACGTTAAACCTTTACTTTACTAATATTGCGTTTTTCAATTATATACATTAAAGGACAACCTACAACGGTTGTCCTTTATTTATTTTATGAGTTTTCTTTATTTTTCCAAATAGTCCACTTGATAGCCTCTTTTATTCCTTCCAGATTATCATTAAAGGTTGCCAGTTGTGCTATTACCTGTCCAGATTGATTGTCTTTACCGATACCGGCTAGTTTGTTGTTTTTATTAAAAACCTCTTTTATATGTTGCCATCTTTCCAGTTCTTTATCTGTAAGGAATCCGGCAAGTTCCTTTAATTTCAATAAATTAGCCTCAGCATTGGATGTTAATGTCTGCGATTCACTCTCATAATGGGTAAGGATCAACTCGTCGACTTCTTTCCTGTTCATCAATGGAACGATCTTTCCGATCATTTTATTCATATCCCTGTAAGAACCCTGTAATTTAAAAGCAGGTTCTACGCGGTAAGAATCCTGCATGGCAGCGCTTGAAATATAATTCTGATTTACTTTTAAGACAATATCACGGATAATTAAAGCATTTTTTACGACAGCCATAAAATCGTCTATATCCTGTTGCGTATGATTTCCTTCCAGGTCGGGCATCAAGTCGCTTTTGGTTTCTATATAATCAACGAGGTTGTAGAAGTCTGCGAAGCTCTTACCGGCTACTTTTTGCAGGTACGAATTCTCGACGATTGCATTTTCCAAGAGACTTAATTTGAATAAATGCCCGGAAGCTCCGATTACATCCCCGAGGTTGTATACATCAGCACGGTTTGCCAACATATCGGGTATCTGGAATTTCTCACCGCTTTCCGTATACGGATTTCCTGCCATTATCACACAAAAGCGTTTACCGCGCAGGTCGTAAGTCTTGCTTTCACCTTCAAACGTACCGTCCATTTTCCGTTGTCCATCGGCAAGTGAAATAAACTTTTGAAGAAATTCAGAACTGCAATGTTGTATGTCATCCAGATAAAGCATAACGTTATCAGCCATTTCGAAAGAGAGATTTATCTTTTTCAGCTCTTCCCGGGCTCCCGACGTTTTAGCTTCCGCAGGATCGATTGAAGTAATGGAATGGCCAATGGTAGGAGCGTTTATTTTGACGAAGTTCAGTCCCATAATGCTTGCCAGATACTCCATCAAGGTTGTTTTACCATATCCCGGAGGAGATACCAAAAGCAACATCCCCATGCGGGCCGTCCGTTTGCTTTCTCCCGCAACACCCAACTGTTTTGCCAGATTAGCACCAATAAGAGGCAGGTATATTTCATTTATTAATTTGTTTCTCACAAAAGACGTAAGTACACGCGGCTTCAGTTCGTTCAGTTTCAATGATTTCTTATAAGCTATCATTACACCTTCTTTAATCTCCCGGAATTCATTAAAAGCTGTAACACTTACCTCAGTAAAGTATATCAACTTCTGCATCAGTTTATGATAGTCGGCTGTATATACATTATTTATTATCACCGGATGACTTCCGCGCAAGTCTTCGATAACTAATGTATCCGGACTTCTTCTTACTTCAAATGAATGTTCTTTTAATAAGAGTAAACACGCTGTTTCACCACGGTACTTCTTATAATGCGTTAGCTTATCAGACAGACCGATAAAAGAGGTAAGCCAGTTACGTATCAGGTAATAACGTTCTACGGAAGTAAATGATTCATCTGATAAATCCGCATTGAAACTTTCCGATAGTTTCTGCTCCCGTAAGTATGAAGTAAATTCTTTTTCCAGTTCTTTCGATTGCTCACTGATAGTAAACGATGGAGAGTGGGCAAATTCGCTGAATAAATAAAGGGCTACTTGTTCAGGTATTATTTTAGTGAGATCAAAATGTTTATTCCAATTTAAGAAAAGGTCACGTATATGTTTGGTGACGTATTGGTAGTTCTTTGACGAAGGAAAGGCTTTCAATACGTTATGGGCCGAAACAATCAATCCTCTTACAAGGTCTTTTTCTTCCTGAGAAACACTATACCAGAATAATTGGGCTGCAACACGTATTTGCGGGCGGAACGATAATACACCCAATTGCTCGTGTACGGTAACCAAATGTTTGTATATATTCAGCGCATCATAGTCATGAACTCCTTTTAAGTAAGACTCCGAATAGCTTTGTTCAACCCGTTTGGATATAAATTCCTGCGGATTAATATCTTCGTTTCGTAAGTATTCATTGAAAGTCAAAAAGGCAAGATATTCGGCACGGTATACTAAATTGTTTTCTGATACTACTTCCTGTTCCCAAATACTCCGGTAACGATTTACGCCTTCGTCTTTCAACTCCTGGAAAAAGTTCGTTCCGGTAAGATGGTAAAACAACTTATCCTCACGTCTGACGATTGTAAGATCCAATGCCTGCTTGTTCACGGCAAATTTGTAAGTACCTAACGAAATGATATTTTCGCCATCAACAAATAGTTCGGTCTTGTCTTTCAGTATCCGAAGTGCATCCTCTAAAGAAGTCTTTAAGCTGTTTTCAAGGTTCTCCGCCTTAGAAACATCTCCCAATTCCTTTAACTCTTCAACCAGTTTACGGACTTTGTCAACCATCAGGTCGGTAGAATAAAAGGCTTGTATCTCCTCTTTCGTTTTGAATGATTGTGCTTTATTTTCGACATTCTTTAAAACCCGAAGCCCTATTTGCTCAAGGGAGGAAGTCCGGCGGTTGATTTGTTCTATCAAGAGCGCCTTTTTATTATCAAACGCCTTGATCACTTCCGTTCGCTTATCTGAAATGATCAGGATAAAATCTTCAAAGTCTGCAAATTTGCTTTCCAACTCCTCTACCTGCACACTCACTTTTGTAAAGTATTCATCACACTTTTCCGGATTTACAGACAGCTCCAGGTAATTGACAATGCTCTGTTCCAACAGTGTCAGTTGTGCTTTGAACTCACCTGCTGCCTCCTTACTCTTTAATGAATCGATCTTTTTCTTTAACTGCGCCCTTACTTCATTTAATGAAGAAAAAATAAGGGAAATCTTTTCGATGATCCGTGTCGTTTGTGTCGTATCATCTATCTTCAGGCTGTTCAGAATATCAATAAGGAGTTCTAATTCAGAAGAAATCAGTTTGCAGTTATCTTCAATTTTAGTCGCATCAATTACTTTCTTTACCTCTTCAACATTATTTTTTTGTTCCGTTACTTTCTCTTCATAAGGTAATAATGCCTCATCTCTTAATAAGAATTCAACGGTTTTTTCAGAAAGTTTGTTGGCAGTATTAACTAAAGATTCTTTCAGTTCTTCAACCTTTTCCGCATCTATGTATTTAACATTGGAAAGTTCGATTACTTCACCCTGCATTTTACGGGTTTCAGCTAACAGCTTTACCAGTTGATCCAGCGTATCGAAACGGGCATTCTTGATCATAAAAAGCAATTCATCCACTTTAGATGTAGTTTGCTGCAAGATCTCGACAGCATGTTTTTTCTGCTCTTTAACTTTATCAAATTCGTCTATTGCCGTATTTGCTGTTTCTTTTATTTGCAATAGAGGCTCCGCTAACGAATAGGTTTCCGTATTTGATATCCAAAAATAGGCATCCAGAATGTCGTTTGATTTCTTAACTATATCCTCGTACAATCCTTCGTACGTATCTTCTTTATTGATCAGTTGGATCACATCCTGGCTTTCAGCCATTGCCCTGACAATATCCTTATTACCTATTTTATAAAGGGTATTATCTTTTTGTGCCGTATTCTCCATTAACTGACGGGAATAAGGCGTCTGCCAAATCTGTACCTGATGATGACGCACAGCTTCCTGCTCAGAACGGAAAAAGATCAGCGTACCGTCATTATATAATGTAAAGCCATTACATGTTATAGGAGTTTCAACTTGCTGGCGGATGATGTTGTAAGACATCAGGACGTAAATGTTCCGTTCATTCTGATAAAATACATAAAAGTAATCTTCACCATTCGGAGAGGCAACTTTGCGGAAGAATTCCAGATCATTTAGGTCACTTTCAAAGATTTTGTGTTCTCCATTCTGAAGATAATATCCATTAGGGAAAATGATACCGTGATTATCCGGCAAAAGAATCCCGGCATCATTTAGCATTTTTATATTCACGACCTCTTTTGTCCGTGTATTAAATACATAAGCTCGGAAATCTTCCTGGTATGGTTTAATCCTGACAAGTATAAGGTTGCCCAAATCGGCATAGTAATAATCAGCATCATCCAGTTGCTGGTCTTTGTTCTCTACCTGTTCGGAGTATATGCCTAATCCTGTTTGTGTATTATCTTCTATTTTAAAAGTGATATCGCCACCGGTAGCTTCAATGAACACCTTATCGAGTATGGATATATGAGGGAATTCTCCTAAACGGCGATCTTCCAGGGTTGTTTTTGTCCATTGGAATTCATGTTGTGAAGCTTTGGTCACTTCATGTATGCTCCTGTCATCCTGATATATAAGTTTATTGTCTCTTATCAACCACTTGAACGCCTTGACATCATCTATATGTTTACTGGTTTGGAAAATCATATATAAATAATTCTCAGTGCGTCTGAATTTTGAGAAGATAGAATCCCGGTAGTATTTATAAAGGTTTTTATAATCAGTAATGAAATCCTGGTCATTTATTAAGTCTAACGACTCTGGAATAAACTGATTATTCTCAAAAGTATAAATACTGAAAACATCACTCAACTGAATATCCGAACGTAATCCGAAATGTACATTATAACCAAAGATGCACAAATTACCAAAAGCTATGATGCCCCGGGCCACACAATTGTTTTCAGTATTGATCCGCTGGTTGGCAATCAATGAAAACTCAGTGGACGAAAAGACTTCCTTCCGGGCATCATTCAGCAAATTTAAACGTTCAGATAAATCATCTTTCTGCGCTTGTAGACGTTTTCTGATTATTTCATACGTTCCAGCTTCTAACATAACAACTTAATCAACTTAATTTCTTATTGGATATACCCATAGACTTCGCCATATTAAGTAGGTTACCTAAGAGGCTTTTATCATCATCGTTTGTTGTTTGTTTTTGCATTTTCAGGATAAGAGCTGCTATACTTAAATTCTTTATATCTTCGGTTGTAATACCCATCAGGTTTGCATAATAGCGGATACGTTCAAAAAGATCTCCTTCTGAGGTGCCGTCGCCTAAGATAGCTGTTTTAATCTGCTTTGCATTTTCGCTTTCGTTTACCAAACGGTCGAATCCTTTCGCATTAGAGATTTGCTTCACAATATTTTCAAAGAACATAGTTTCACCTCCAACAATATCGATATCCGCACTCTTCAATGCTTCTGACAATACATGGGCTTGTGCTTCGGCAATATCTTTCTGGATATGGATTTGTGCCAGTTCCACGTCTTTATCTTTCTGAAGTGATAATTTGAACTCTTCATGTTCTTTACCAACGCCATCCAGTTTCTTCATGGCGGCTGCTTTTTCTTCGATACCCACCGCTTCGGCCAACGCCTGTTCTTTGGTAACTTCCGCCTGCATCAAACCTTCTTTACGCTTAGCTTCTGCTTTCGCTTCTATACCGGTTGCTTCAGCCAATGATGTTTTCTCAATGATACTAGCTTCACCTGTGGCAGATGCCAACGCTTTCTCTTTGGTTATTTCTGCTTCGACCAAGCCTTCTTTCTTCTTCGCTTCCGCTTTTGCTTCAATGCCGACAGCTTCCGCCTTCGCTTTCTTTTCGATAACGATTGCTTCTGCAATACCCTGTTGCTCTAAAGCCTCCGCCTTTGCTTTGATCACTTCCGCCTCTGCTAATCCATAAGTCGCATCTTCGCGGGCTTTGGCATCAGCCAGAATCTTCCTTGCTTCCGCTTGTTTTGCAGACGCTTCTTTTTGGGCTTCCGCATCAATTAAAAGTTCTTTGGCTTTTTGTTCAGCCGCAGCCTTGTCCGCTTCTGCAGCTTTCACCCGCTGAATATATTTTTCTTCCGCTTCCTGAGCAGCTTCTGTAATACCCACTTGTTTTTGACGGTCAATACTCCGGAAAGCTTCAATATCTTTCATGTTCTGTTGCTCTTCTACAACTCCCTTTTCTAATTGAACTCTTTCGCGGATCACATCCTGGATATTCTTTTTCTCTATTTCAATCACCCGTTCTTTCTCGATTTGTGAAAGAGTAACGATCCGCTCACGTTCTGTCTGTTCCAACGCGCGGTCTTTTTCTACCCTTTCAGTTTCAACAGCATCTGTGCGTTGTTTGTTCTTTTCGGCAATAATAATCTGACGAAGTTTATTCTCTTCCTGAATGGCAAGGCTTTCTTCGGTAGAAATCCGAACCGTTTCAGATTTCAATCTTTCTTCTTCGCGTACTTTTTGTATCTCAGCTTCTTCCCGCGCTCTTACATTATCAATCTCACGTCTTTGTTTCTCCTCTTTTTCAGCTAATTGCCTTTCCAGCTCAAGGATAGCTTCACGGGCTTCTACGTTCTGTTTCTTAATTACCTTTTCTTCTTCCCTACGGATAAGGTTTGCTTTGATATTCTGTGCTGCCGTTAGGTCAGTGATCTTTTTGATACCTTCCGAGTCAAGGATATTTTCAGGACTGAGATATTGTAACTCTGTTTGCTCTAAATAGTCGATTGCACAGTCGTCTAATACATAACCGTTCAAATCAGTTCCGATAATATTAATGATCTCATCACGGAACTCACGGCGGGCTTCATATAATTCAATAAAATCAAATTTCTTACCTACGGTTTTTAAAGCTTCTGAGAATTTAGCCTCAAATATATCTTTCAATGTTGATATATCACTGGCTCTTTCACAACCAATCGATTGCGCCACATTAATGACATCATTAACCGATTTATTCACCCGGACGAAAAACGCTACTTTAATATCCGCACGGATATTATCTTTACAGATAAGGCCG
The DNA here is from genome assembly GCA_032058265.1 of Tannerellaceae bacterium. Taxonomy (GTDB): domain Bacteria; phylum Bacteroidota; class Bacteroidia; order Bacteroidales; family Tannerellaceae; genus DFXE01. Next base: position 15,243 of record DAMCDT010000005.1, on the reverse strand, counting down.
TCATGCTGCATGCGCTCTATTTGCACTTTCTTAAGTGAGATATCCATTATTTCCATTTTATGGAATACCGGAATTACATACATCCCTTTATTAAAAGCCACTTTTGTTCCTCCCACACCTGTACGGACAATTGCCTTCCCCTGGGGGATTTTTTTATAGAATGACGCAAGTAATCCTAATAATACTAATATGATAAAAATAGCTGCACCTGCTATTATGATAATAATTTGTCCCATAATAGATTCTAAATTTGTTATTTGTTTATTCTTTTTGTTTTTATAAATTTCTCAAGCTGACTTCTTTGCTCACTAAAAATAGTTTTTTGTCATTTGTCTCATCTGCTATTAATATATAATCTCCGTATTTTAATTCCGAGCCATCGATACTTTTGACATTTAAACGGATAGGATTCTGGTCAACTATTACCTCTGCACATCCTACCCTGTCATCCTTTATATTTGAAACCATCTTACCTGAACGCCCAAGGAAATCGATGGCTTCTTCGCCTTTATATCCAACCTCTTTAAATAACTTTACCATAGGATTAGTAACTCCTTTTGAACAAAAAACCGCAATTACTGCTAACGGCAACAAAATTAATAATGACCATGCCCCCCAGGTAGTTACATTTATGAACTGAGTGGTGATTAAGGAACCTATCCATAAAAAGAATTTAAAAGTTGAAAGAATCAACATAAAAGGCACTTTGCCAACATTCAGGAAATTAAGGAATTTAATGAAAAAGCTGGGAGAATCGTCAGAAGAAGTATCACTCTCAGCATCCGATGAATCGGCATTTATATTACTATCTACATCTACGTCGGCATCAACATCAATATCCACATCGGGAACATCTACATCGAAATCAAATCCCAGGTCGAGGTCTTCTAATCCGGCGCCGCTGAGGAAGACAAACAGCCAATATATGACAAGGACACCCATAATGACTGTTGTTACAGCATTGGGCAGTGGATGCATCAGGTTATAAATAAAGTCTGTCATATATGAATGTCAAAAATAATGATTTTATTATGAAATACCCAATCTCTTTTTTATTTCCTCTAAATCCTGATCTATTTTACTATTCTCATCACCTATTGCTTTATTGATTTCATCATCCAAAGATGCCCCCCTTTTAGCAATATCACCGTAAGCCTGTGCCAGGGCCTCTTCTTCTTCCACCTTTTCTTTCATACGCTCCAACATACTTATGGTACTATTACTGTCGATCTGCGCCATTTGTTTGTTTACTTCTTTCGTTGTACGGCTTACTTTAACTCTCGACTTCAATGTCTTTAATTCATTTTCCCATTTAGTGATATTGAATTTCAGTATATCGATATTCTTCTGAATATCGTCTGCCGCATGCTCATGGGTTGCTTGTTGTTCTTCCAGAGCATTTACTTCAACCATCAAATTCTCTTTTAAAGTGAGCGCTTCTTTGGCAAGCTTTTCAGCCTGTTCCATTTCGAGTTCGCCTTTTTGCGCTTTAGACAAAAGTAATACGGCCTTGTTTTCATAGTCTTGTGCTTCTGCCTGCTTTTTCGACTTATCATTTTTGGCACGTATAGCCATGGCTTTAATATGGGCTAGTCCTTCAAGAGCCTTCTCCATATCGTCTCTCATTTCTCTGATCCCCTGCTCCGTCATACGAATAGGATCTTCCATCTTATCTACTGCTGAATGTATTTCCGCTTGTCCGATTCTCAATAATCTTTTAAAAATATTCATAGCTTTACTTTTTTGAAAATTCAATAATTTGTTCGTAATATTCACCTAATAGAAAACTTAAAGAGTTCAAAGCTCCTTCAAATTCATTCATGTCCAGATTTTCTATTTGCATGGTATATCTGAAAATAACTTTCTTTCCTTCTTCATCCAGTACAAATGCTCCATGGATTATGTCTCTGTTTTTGATCAGCAATGATCTCAATATTTCTTTGTCATCGCTTTTGAGGGTAAACAGATACTGCTCCATTATTAAAATAGGAGGAGCTATACCGATTATCAGGTTCTTTATTCCATCTGATTCTCTTTCAATGCAGAAAATTCCTTCTTGTTCATTCTGGTAGGAAATGGAATAACCAAGCTCTGTTATAAACGATTCGATCTTTTTGAAATTCTTATCCATTTTCACGGTGTTTATAGTATTAGTAATCCTGTTCTTTTTTCAAATATAATGTTTGTTTATCAACAAAGAATCACTATATTCGCAAATATTTTTAGCTAAAGTAGTGATATAATTTTAATTTGCAAATATTTTTAGCTTTTTTATGACGCAAATCGGAAAAAACATCAAAAAAATAAGAACTGTTAAAGGGCTAAGCCAGCAGGCTTTTGCGGATATATTCAACCTTACTCGCGGCAATATATCATCATACGAAGAGCTTCGCGCCGAACCTAAATTGGATGTACTTGTGCGTATTGCTAAATATTTTGGCATACCTTTAGCTGAATTCATTGAAAAAGAACTGTCGGTAAACGAACTTCTCCATTACAATACAGAATTCGTTTTGGAAACCGAAAAAATGAAGTTAGCCCAACAGTTCACAAAGATACCTTACGTATCTATCCTATATATAAATGATTATATTGAAAATTATCAGGATGATCTTTTCATCCAACAGCTCCCTTACCTGATTTTACCGGGAAATCCTAAAATAAAATTGCTTGCCGTAGAAGTAGATAACCAGGAGGCCTTACCAACCGGCTTTAATTATCATACGGGAGATATCCTGATCTATGAAATAGTTACCAAAGAAAATGCTCATCGTATCCTTAATAGATTGGGTATACTGATTAACAAAGAAGGAATCAAATCGGGTATATTCATAGAAAATGAAGACAAGGTAATTTTAGCCCTGAATGAATGGGTGAACTATCCGTTTGAATTGGAATCCGGTAATCAATATTGGGTATTGAAAGCTTCCTATACGCAAGCATTTAAAAAGCAGCCCTGATAAACAAAAATGACGACGATAACTCTTTCAAATGACGACGATAACTTTTATAAAACACTGTGGTAACTTTTATAAAACATTACAAAGTTTTGAGTTTAGGATGGTATAGTTTTTACAAGTTAAGTTTGTTTTCAAAGATTTGTTTTCACTTTTCAACCTATTTAACTAATAATGAGTAGATAAACAAGTGATATCAACACTTGTTTTGTTTTCACCTGTTAACCGCCTAATGCTTAAAGAGATATGCCTAAAAGTGAAAACAACTCACAAAAAACAATTATCGTTGAAAGGCGTTTTTAGCCCGGACAATTAGTTAAAGACTATACTAATCCCTGCTTGCCATTTGTGAATAGTTAAAGAGTCCCATATATTTATTGAATTATCTATAAATTGCAAATCGGGATCGTTAGCAGAAATCGTAACTTTCTTTTTGGTGAAATAGTTACCTTTCTCTTCTTTTATCCGGAAGACGTTTTTATTATCAAGTTTAAAATTGTAGCCAACATACAATTTCAAACTAAAGAAACGGCTCATACTTTTAGTTAAGGCTATTTGTGGAATAATAGCTTTTTGTTGCTTTCCATAATCAAACGATATTACTCTGCTATCTATTTTTGTTCCTTTATAATGGAATGTGGAGGGATTATCATATTTACCTAAATCAGAATAATAATTTCTGAAACCAAACAACAAAGAACCTTGTAACAATAAAGGATATCCTGTAGGTTTGATATTTCTCTGGTATGTAACCCCTATATAATGTTCATTGGAAGAAATAGACTTATTAAACAGGTCGCTACTGCCCTGATAAAATGCAGAAATGTTTTTATTGAATTTGTATCCTATACTCCCTTGAATTAATATATATTCACTTTCTTCCTTCTGATTCTTGTTGATCATAAAAGATGATTGTTCACTATTAGGTTGAAAAGAAAATTGAGAAGTGGTAGATGTAACACTTACAGGTTTATAGGAAATTCCTATATCATAATAAAACTGTAATAAAAAAGGAATAATTTTTGCGATTTTCTCCGCTGAAGTGGCTTTTGATTTTTGGCTGAATATTTCGGCAGACTCTACTTGAGAGAATTGAAAATTAGTTCGTCCGGATTCAACGTTTTTGAGTATATCATAATCAGTCCATCCGTCAGGATTGTATTCTTCTGCTTTCAATATCAAAGGATCCAATATTTGCAGTTGTCGTTCGTATGGAATCGGTTTTACCGAATCGGTTTGAATATGTGTCGTGGCATAATCAAGTGATCCATGTATAACGTTATCACTGAATCGGAGAAAATCCGTATTTGTATAGGTGTAATATTGGAAATACCATTTATCATCAATTTGTTCATACCGTATTTTTTCATTTGACTTTCGGGTTTTTACTCTGGGATGAATTGACTCTGTATCTTTCGCTATATCAAATGACACATACGCCAGGCTCTCTTTCTCAATTAACATTGTTCCATTCAAAAGAGAAGTGTCTTTAGCTGTTTTTATGAAACTTATCTCATAGAACTCTTTATCTCTCATCTTCATAATACCATTAAACGTGTATTGGTAATTCTTAAAATGCCGGGGAGAGATAAAGTCGGCACGTGATAAAACAAAATCTTTCCTTATTGTAGTGGCGGGTCCTCCGTAATATAAGATGCCTGTATTACGCAATCTCTTTTTACGCGATTTTAGTATTTCTATCTGCCCGGGGTTACGACTTGGTTTTTCATAAGATTCTTTGTATATAGATAAGATTGCCTCAATAAAGTCCGCCTGTTCCTTATCTGTGTTTTGAGTGCTTTCCCTGTAAAAGCCTTCATACATAGTGGGAACAACAGGATAATTATCCGGTATTTTATTATATGCCCGGCGTAATAAAGTCAGCAAAGTACTGTCAGGCATTACATAGACTTCGCTTAGACGATAAGTTTCAGGATGTAGTTTAATTGTAACAGGAGATTGTATCTTTTGGATTAATAAACTGTCTTTTTGATAGCTTATACCTGTAAAATATAGATACTGATTGCGATAGGTTGAAGGTAGTGTGATAGAAAAAGAACCATTTTGGTCGGAAACTGTTCCAATCCGGGTATCTTTTAAGAAAATATTGATATTAGGAATACCTTTCTGACCGTCATCGATTGCCCTCCCTTTTATTGCAATCATTTGTGCATATCCAATCAAGCAAAATGATTGAAAAAACAGGATCAACAGGATGTATTTTATATATTTATTCGTAATATCCATATACAGTAAGATTTTCAATCGATTTTACTTCTTTAAGGGAACAATTATCCAGTAGCATAATGCGATTGACGACTTTGTGTACTTCCCGGAAATTATGGTCGGTCAAAATAATTCCTTTAGTTTGAGAGACAAAGGCGATATGTTCACGAATAGCTTCAGCGGCTAAAGGGTAAAGACCATTAAAGGGTTCATCTAGTAAAATATATGGTGCGGAACAATAGAGTATTAATTTTATTTCCAGATAACGTTGTTCGCCACCGGAAAGGTTCTTTATTTTTTCTTTTTTGTATTTGAATAAGAATTTGTCTGCAAGGAACAATTTTCTATTTTCCAGAGAGATGTATAAAGCTGTCAGTTGTTCAACAGTGTGGTTTAATAGCAGATAATTATGCTGTGGTAAATAAGCGACTAGTCCCGATAAGTAGGCAGGCCATTTCTGCACTTGTCCGTTGATACGAACAAAACTTCTATCAGCTTTCAGAGTTCCGAAAATGATTTTTAATAAAGTAGATTTACCCTCCCCATTCCTACCAAATAATCCGATAATATCACCGGGACAGCAACAAAGGTAAACATCCGATAGTATTGTTTTATCGGAGAAAGATTTTACTACGCTATCAACTTCCAAGCAGTTGTCCATAAAATATGCACTATTTTAAATATTCCAAAAAAAGAAAATGATAGCACAAAAGATACAATCCAAAGCTCCGTTTTAGAAATACCCTGATTATAATAAAAATAATACTGTTCTTTATTTGTAAGTTCTTTGTACAGAATATCGAAAAACCACCCAACGGGAATGACCAAAAGGAATTCATTAATAAACAAGAAAAAATTATCTATTGAAGATGTAACCAATTGGTAAAATGTGATCAACAACCCAAAAGTGATACTTAATAACAAAGTGCTTTTGAAGAAAATTAGATTGAATTTGATATGTTTATAATAGTTAATGAGGTGTTTCTTCATAAAAGAACCCAATTTTATTAAAATGATCCTTAATCTTATTATTTTTATTTAATCCTCTTAACATCCATATCAAGATGATATCGCCAGTTCCTGCAACAATCATAATACATCCAAATGACAAAACAGTATAGTTTTTGATTACAAATCCGATTATAGCTGGAATGATTCCCAGTAAAATTATGGGCAATGAAATAGCGATACGATATTGATTAACAGTAATTGCGACCTTGCAATGACAATAGGGAAGAATACCTTTAATACCAAATTTCACTGATTTAAATCCGTTTGATGTGTATATTGAAAAACATAGTCCATGAATTAATTCATGAATAACAATACCACTTATACAAGCGATTAAAAGAGATGAAAGATCAATCTGTTTATCATTAACATCTTTAACCTGAAACAAGAAATATGGTATCATAAATATCATCAATACTCCCAAAATGCTAATCATTGACAGAATATTTAGCTTTATTTGATTAATAGTTTTTTCTTTCATATTCTTAATATATTAACAGGATAAGAATCGTCATTCTTACCCTGTTTTCTAATTATCTTGCGGAATGATCTCCACAATAATAGCATATAGCTACCAATATGATACAACCAAGGATTAAAGCACCTGCACCTCCTCCTTCAGTATGCTCCATCTGAAATTCACTTAATTCCTCTACTCCATAAGAAGACAAATTCAAATTTTCCATAAAAATAATAATTAATAATTAATCTACTCTATCAAAGCTTTTCGATACCCGCTTCTTGATATTTCAGGTTACCCAGAAACCTGTAAAAGGAATTTTCACTTGCAAGCATTTTATTTCTTTTACATAACAAAACTAATTTCATTTTGTGCAATGATATTGCACAAAATAAAATTAGTTTCAATATTTCCTGCTAAAACTGTTTTTTGTTCATGATTAGTTAGTGGATGAACATTTATTTTTAAGACAACTTCGAAATCATTTTCGTAGTAAAATGTTTTTTTAGTGCGATTATAACGTATGCAGGCTCCATACCCTTTGAATTCATCTAAAATATTATATAATTGTCTTCTTTTAATATTTAACCGTTCCGCAAATTTTTCGGGCGTGCCGGTTGCTTCGCATTGGATCATCTGATGCATACGATATACACGATCTATTGTTTCAAATAGTTGCATAGTATGGAAATTTTAGAGTTATTATTTGATTGGAATTCCTAAATAAAAATCAAGTAATTTCTTTTGAAGCATAAACTCATATTTAGCCTGTGCCTGTTCTGACTGGCTGTTAGCCAATTTCAGTTTTATCTCATTATATTCGTAAGCCGTAAATTTCCCAGCGTTATATTTCTCCCAGGCATATCGTAAAGCTTCCGAATTGGCATATACTGCTTTTTGGGTCGATTCGAATTTCTCTTGTGCGGATAAGGCATCATAATATGCTTTTTGGATTTCTTTGTATAGTGTTTTATGGGTCTGTTCGGCAAGTAGGCGGTTATCTTCCCAGTTCTTCCGTGCTATCTTGACAGCATTCCGTGTACTTAAACGATTAAATAGCGGAATACGAAGAGTCAGGTAAACTGTCTTTTGCAAATTGTTTTCAAATTGGTTGCTGAATGAAGGATTCTCCATATTACTGTAATGGTAATAATTGCTACTAATACCGGCAGCAAGAGATAATGTGGGGTAGTATCCGGATTGTGCGATTTTTATTGCTTTATAGCTGCTTTCTACCGATAATTCGGCACTCTTTATTTCGGGCATGATTTGCTCAGCTACGGTATATACATCTTGAGATGAAGGTACAAAAAAGGACATTATATCTTCGTTTATGGTTGCAACATCAAAGCCATAAATTTCGTTTATTTCCAGTAATTGAACCATATCTACAATCGAGAGACGTAAAACATTCTGTGCTTTGATAGCGTTCAGTTCGTCGTTCGCCAATTGTGCCTGTACATCAAATACCTGCGATCCAGCTACTTTCCCGTGCAATTCCAAAGTTTGGGTAATCTCTAATAGTTCTTTACTTAAAGCAATTTGCTCTTTAGCAATAGCCAAAATCTCTTTATTCAGTAAAATCTGAAAATAATTCACAGCTATTTGAATAGAAATATCATTTTCTATTTTTCCCAGATTTTCATTATGTACTTTTAGTTCTAATTTTTGCATAGCAATGGTATGGGTGGTTTTCATTCCGGTAAATAAAGGCACTTCTGTGCTGATTGAGAAAGAACTATTCTGCGAATTCATATCATCGTAGGTGTTTTCTCGATTCAGCGACCTCCCGAAATCAAACTTTTGAGTTCCATTGATACCCAAATCTGGTAACCTGCTCATTTTCTGAGTTTGTAACTCTATTGCCTGTTTTTGCATTTGTATCTTTTGTCTTTTGATATCAATGTTATTCTCTAACGCATATTGTATACAATCCGATAACGACCATACTTTTTGTGCCGATATTCTGTTAAAAGGCACATAAGAGGAGATAGAGAATAGTAAAAAAAATACAAGATTATATCTGTTTCTCATCTTAACATGATTATATCTGGTTGAATTGTTCATTCCACAATTTGTGATATACGCTTCTATTTTCCAATAATTCTTCATGTGTACCGGTTTCAACCATTTTACCTTCCTCTAATACGATAATAGTATCGGCCATTTTAACTGTACTTAGCCGATGTGCGATTATAATAATGGTTTTACCTTCATGAGAAAGACCAGCCAATGTAGCCTTTACATATTTTTCCGAAATAGAATCCAATGAAGAAGTCGCTTCATCAAGAATCAGGATTTCGGGTTTTTTATACAGCGCACGGGCAATGGCGATACGTTGTCTTTCCCCTCCTGATAAAGACGCTCCGTGCTCACCTATTTGCGTCATGTATGAATTAGGTAGTTTTTCGATAAAATCGCGTATACCCAATTGTTCGCTTAATGCGATAATTTTTTTCATGTCGGGATTAAAATCACCTAAAGCGATATTTTCAACAATTGACCCGGCAAAGAGTTCAATTTGCTGGGGTACACTTCCCACCATCCGACGGAGACTCTCATTTCCTATTTGTGAGATAGCCAAATTTCCTATTTTTATATTTCCTGTCTGGATAGGGTATAAATGCTGAATTAACGAGACCAAAGTGGTCTTTCCCGAACCGCTTTCTCCGATAATAGCTGTTGTTTCTCCTTTTTTAATAGTGAGGTTCAACGAATCGAATACCTGCTTTCTGGAGCCATAGCGGAAAGCTACCTTATCAAAAGTAATGTTGCCAATCATGTCCCGTTCAAGTGTAATTTTATTTGCCTCATCTTCCTCCCGTTCCAAATCCATGATCTGAAACAGACGGTCGGCGGCTATCAACGCGTCCTGGATTGTTTGGTTGGATGAGATCAATTTACCAATCGGCCCTAAAACATATCCAACCAGAGAATAAAAGAGCATTAGCGAACCAGGCGTAATCTCTTGGTTGATAACATAGCGGCTACCTACCCATAGGACTGTTACGGTAATAGCAGTAGATACAAACTCGATACTGTTATTAGCCATAATTGAACCATATATGCTTTTAAACGTATGACGCAACAGCCCAACAAAACGAATTTCAGTTTTTAGGTTAGCATAAGACTCCACACCAAATTGTTTAATGGTAGAAACAGAATTTAGCGACTCAACCAATTGGGATTCCAGATCGGCGCCCGTTTCCATAATCTTACGCTGGTATTTTTTATTTAGCTTATTGTATAAGAGATAAATGATAATAAATAATGGGGCTGATATCAGTGTTATTAAAGCCAACTTCCACGAATATATAAACATCAGGCATAAAGTAAAGACGAGTATTAAAAAGTTTACCGCCAGATCCAATGACACATTATTTATAAACGTACGGATCTTTACAGCATCATTTACACGCGAAATGATTTCACCCACCCGCATAGTGTCAAAAAACTGTTGTGGTAGAGTAAGCAGATGCTTATAATAACCAAGAATGAGTGAAGCATCAATACGCTGCCCGGTTTTAAGTGCTAAGATACTTTTCATAGCACCAACGAACGTTCGTAGCAGTAATATAATTATCATTATAATACCCATCAGGTTTAGCAGATTGATATTCTTATCCACTAAAACATAATCGGTAATTTTTCCTACATAAATAGATGTGGAAAGCCCCAGAATACTGTAAACAACCGCACCAAATAAAGCTTGAGACATCATACTCTTATGTGGTTGAAGCAATTCCATAAAACTCCTGAGGTTGCTTTTTTTCATGTTCCCTTTTTGGAATGTTTCAGCAGGACGTATCAGGATAAGAATCCCCGTCCATTCTTTCTTAAATTCTTCAGGTGGTTTTTTAGTAAGCTTTCCATCTGCAGGATCCATAATAAGGATATAATCACTCGTTACTTTATAAATAACCACAAAATGATGAAGTACCCCCCTGATAATTACATGAGCCACCGCTGGTTTAGGAATATCCGCCAGACATTCAAAAGGACCTTTTACTCCTTTAGCTTCTAGTCCTAATTTTTTAGCTGCTTCAATCATACCCAGGACATTTGTTCCCTTCTTATCGGTAAAAGCATATTGACGAATACGCGAAAGAGGAAATTTTAATCCGTAATGAGCAGCGATAGAAGCCAGGCAGGCAGCGCCACAATCGGTTATATCATGCTGTTTAATTTGAATATCTTTGTTCATAAGGATGCTATGCTACTATTGTTTTCATCGACATATTGAGACGGATTCATCCAGTCATCCATTTTCTTATATAGTAGATCAAATAAAGAGCGACGGGTTACCATAAAATGAGCAGAAACAGTCATACCTTTCTTTAAAATTCCTTTTGGTCCTTTTTTATGTATAAGATGATCCCTTTCCATACTGCATTTTACTTTGTAATACGCATTTCCACTATTATTATCGGTAAAAAAATCGGACGAAATATCTATTACTCTTCCTTCTACTGTACCCCATTCATTATAATTGAATGACTCTATCTGTACATTAACAGGCATACCTTCTTTAATATATCCAATATTGCGAGGTGACATATATACTTCGATATAGAGTGTAGAATCGGGGCTGATAACGGCCAAAGAAGTCCCGGCTTGTATGTTACTTCCTTTGTAAATACCACGGAAGTGGTCTAATGTTCCACTCACGGGGCTTGTTACAACATACATATCTTTATCTTTTTCTTCCAGTTTCAGAGTAGACGATATTTCGTTGAATGAATTGATATAATTATTCATATCTGTTTGCCATTTGCTGATTTGGTTATCATGTAAAGATGCTAACTGGTTTTTCGCTTTTGTAAATTCAAAATAATACTGGTCGAAATCTTCTTCGGAAATTACTTTTTTTTCGAAGAGAGCTTTATTTCGCTCATACTCCTTAGTAGCTTTTTCTAAGTTCGTTTCATATTCTGTTTTTTGTTTCAAAAAATATAAGTATTCCTGTCTTCTGGTATCAGAATGAAAAATATCAGGTTTATTTCCTTTACTCAGATACCGTAAATCGTATAAATGTTGTTGTAAATCATTTAGCCGGCTTTGTTGATAATTAATTTTGTAATTCGAAGCATTAGTGCGGAATATAAGGATTGTATCTCCTTTATTTATTTTACTTCCTTCACTAATAAATACAGAATCAACAAATTCGAAATAGAAGCTTTTATCTCAGTTTTTTCTGCTGCCGGACGAATCACTCCTGCATCCTGTACGGATACATCTACATATATAAAGGGCAATGAAATAAGTGCTGCAGTAATAACACATAATACAACCCAGTATATTTTTTGGGATTTTGTAGCATGCTTACTTATGTAAGCATCTATACTGTTGCTGATTAGTTCTGAGGGTAGTAGTGACATGGTACGTAGTTAGTTTATTGTTATTTAATGATTATTGCATATAATAATCCCCATTACCATTCTCATCTTTAAAAAAGAATTATTTTTCCTTTGAAATAGATTTTAATTCTTTTGGCTAAGTACTCTATTACTTCCTATTCTTCTCGTTTTTTCATATCTGTAAAATTTTAAGGATTTGTGCATTACAAAGTAGATAATAGGAATGCACAGATAAAGTTATCTAATGTTATATTTATGTTATTATTTCATATATTTGTAATATTTTCACTTATGATAATGCAATTAATTTATGAAAATTAAAATAATTTGGATCATCTTTTATTTATCAATAATATCGTTACTATTATTCCAATTTTTATGGCTATATAATATGTATGATATTAAAAAAGAAAATATTGCGGATGGCATTAATTTAATATTGGCTGAATCAATTGATGAAGAACTAATGTATAGATATGATAAATATATATCCAATGAAGAAATAAAGCTTCAATCTACACCCGAAGCTTTATCTGATACAGTGCAGACAAAAGAAAGCGGAATACTAAACCCTGAGGAAGTTATTGAAACAAGTTTATTTCAGCAGATTTTGAACATTATGGGATATCCAGTTCAAATCTCTTTTATTGACAGTGTTTTTCAAATAAAATTTAATAAATTGAATCATTTAAATGAATACTTATTAGTATATAAAGATTCTACAAAAACAATTATTGAGCAAACGGGGAATCTAATGGAAAATAAAACAGCTGATGCCTTTCATTCGGAATCATATCTCATCGTTGATGGCAAGCGTTTACAAACCATTGTAGATATTTCACCTTCTGCTGTATTTCTTAATATGATGTGGTTACTATTAGCCTCTGATTTAATATTAATTATAATTATTATTTGCATTATCTATCAAGCAAAAACTATATTCACCCAATATAAATTAAATCAGCTTCGTGAAGATTTTACACATGCGCTTACGCATGATATGAAAACGCCTTTAGGAACAATAAATGGAGTACTTTCACAATTCAGGAATGGCTCACTAGATGATAAGCCCGACAAAAAGGAAAAGTTTGGTAAAATTGCTATGGATCAAGTATCAGGTTTATTAGCATTGGTTGAAAAGATACTTACTATTGCCAAATTAGAAGAAGGTAAACCAGTGTTAGAACGTACGATCATTAATTTATCCGAAATAATCAACGAACTGAAAAATAGGTTTGCAATATCAAAAGGAAAAAATGTTATAATCCATCATACTACTGATTTAATAACAAATGTATATATATGGACAAGACATTAATAAAGAATGCCATTGCTAATTTGATTGAGAATTCTATTAAATATTCTGGCGATTTGGTGGTTGTTGAAATAGATTCTTATATAAACCATAATCAGTTATTTATCAAGGTTAAAGATAATGGCTATGGAATATCGGATGATGATAAGACAAAAATATTTGATAAATTCGAAAGAGGAGCAGCTGTCAAAAGGAAAGGAGCAAAAGGATTTGGACTGGGACTGAATTATGTGAAGCGTGTGGTAGAAGCTCATGGAGGTATTGTGGTTTTATACAGTAAGGAAGGGGCAGGGAGTGAATTTACAATGATACTTCCGTTAAATATTTGAGCCATCATACAACTGGTTGGACATAATTAATTAACTATAATTGGGCTTTCATTAACATTGAAAAAGGCTCAAACTTTACAATATTTTGAATAAGTTATCAAATTTTCTATCTTTGTGTCAAACAAAAAGAATAATGAGTGAATCAAAAATACTTCTGGTAGAAGATGACCCTGATTTCTCCCAAATTGTAAAAGATAGTCTTGAACTGACAGGAAATTATGATGTATTAATTGCTGAAAATGCTATTATTGGATATGAAGCATATAAAACTTTTATGCCTGATTTGATAGTATCAGATGTTGAGATGCCTGAAATGTCGGGCCTAGAGATGGTGAAAAAAATCAGAGAAGAGGATGAGTTGACTCCTATCATATTGGCAAGTGCAAAAACTGATCCGAAAGATATTGCCAAAGGTTTTAGGATGGAAATTGATAATTATATTAAGAAACCTTATTTACCAGCGGAACTTGACCTTCACATAAAAGCGATTTTGAGAAGGGTAAAAAAGGAAAAAAAGTTTGTTGGAATGAATATTGCAGTATATAAAATTGGCTCCTATTTTTTTGACTCCGAAAGACATATTTTAAAATGGAACCATGAAGAAACTGAATTAACTGTTCGGGAATCACAAATACTTAAAATGTTGTATCAACAAAAAGGAAATATCATAAAACGTGAGAAGATACTTTTGCAATATTGGGGAATGAGCGATTTTTATACTTCACGAAGCTTAGATGTATTTATCAGTAAATTGCGTAAATATCTCAGAAATGATACTTCTATTCAAATCCAAACAATCAGGGGTGAGGGATTAATGATGATTTTTGATGAATTTTAGCACTAAAAGTGGCGCAATATAGAGATTCACATCTCCTTTATTGCGCCGGATAACTGTATTTAGAGTGTTTACGAAATCAGGAAAAAATTTCTTCGTAGCTTGATGATGTTGAAGTCATCTCTTGAACATTCAAATTGTAATCTTTTGTTTTATTATCCCACATGCCATATAATGTATGGATATCACCGGATTTCTCGTCATAGGTATACGTGATCTTAAAGAAAGGTTCCCATTTTTCACTTGTCTTGTTCCAACGGCAAGCCTTTTTTTCAGACACTTTACCGTCTTCATAATAGCTGAATTCATACATGACTTGCTTGTTTAAAAGACCGTTCTCTTGTGTGAAAATAGTTTTAGAAACAATTTTACCATTTTCTTCCTTTGTATCGTACATATAACTCTTAGGAGAAACTGCAGAAATAGTCATACTGCACATAAAAATAAAAATAATACTCAAAAGACTTTTAGTTAATGTTGACGTTTTCATTTCAATTTGTAATTAATAATTATAGTATCATTATGCTGCAAATTAACGGTGAATATTCAATATGACCAAATAAATAGTATCATTTTGTCAGCATAATATATTTATTTAACAGTTAATAAGAAAAATAACTATGCTTCAGATATATATAATGTGTCATAATGAAAGTATTCTTTTATTTACGGAAAATAATTCTATTATATATATCATATTTATTAATCCCTAATGTCAGTAAATATAAAAAGTTGTATATTGGCAACTGAATT
>DAMCDT010000004.1:19289-30765 GCA_032058265.1 Tannerellaceae bacterium | reverse complement strand
AATTGTAAAATCCGTTTTATTACGACATTCCCAAGGCTATCTTCAATGGGTTCAAGCTTTGAAGAGACAAAAAAACGTAAGGCCTCTTTAAATTGCTCAACTGTTTCGCTTTCTTTGGCTAAAGCAACTAATTGAGGGTATTTTTGGTCATACTTTTTTTTCAATCGGGAAAAGTCAGAAATAAATGAATTCACTTTTATCATAGGAGACTATTATTTTATTGATTTGGGTTCGTAACTATAACAGAAGGTTAGCAAATATAACAAAAATATGCTGAAGTTCCAAAGATGATCATAACAAAACAGACCTTTTTGGGATATTCCGTATAAAAATTGTTACAAATCTACCCATACAGACGAATGCCTTTATCGTAAAACCGGATAACAAATAAATTGTTCTTTTATGTGCCGTAAAACAAGTTATTTTTTGATGCTAATAACTTTTAATTTTTATGATGGTCATTTAATAAATCACTTACATCACTTTTCAATTTTAAAGCTTCATTTTTTTGACCGTACATGCATTAAAGCATTCGACACCTGATCCCAAAAAAAGATTGTATTGTTCAACTCAAAGGATTGTAATGGTTTGAAAAAGTTTTCACAATGTTCTTTTCAAAACATCACGGAGGTTTGATAAGGACATAACCGGGTTTTTTCGATAGAAATTATGTATATAGTTTTTAAAAGATATTAATTACCAGATAAAAACAGTAATATATACTTTGTTACATCTTTGCTGTTTATTTTATTGTTTTATCTTTGTTTTCGGGATAAATAAATCATAAATCATAACTTAAACGCAACTAAAAATTCCATATCTACCTATTAAATTTTTTATTCATGAAAAAAATCTTCTTATTTATGTTAAGCGTATTCTTATTGAATACAGCTTCAGTTTGGTCTCAACAGATCATGAAAACACCAATTCCTGTTCGTCCTGCCGGACAAACAGACGTTCTTCTTCTAAAAGCAGACCCTATACCTACGGTACGGGTTGCATTCATCGGAATGGGGATGCGCGGCCCGACACATGTAAACAGCGCCCTAAATACCCCAGACGTGGAGATTGTTGCTATTTGCGATATTATTAAAGAGAATGTTGAGAAGCAAAACGAAAAACTGACTAAAGCCGGAAAACCAAAGGTGCAGGAGTTTTACGGAGATGCAGAAGTATGGAGAAAGGTAACTGCCTTGCCAAATGTAGACCTGATCGTTATATCAACAGACTGGAAATCGCATGCCGAGATTGCCGTACAAGCCATGAAAGACGGAAAGCATGTAGCGATTGAAGTTCCCGCCGCCATGACAATGGACGAAATATGGGATCTTATTAATACATCGGAACAAACACGCAAGCATTGTATGATGCTCGAAAATTGCGTTTATGATAATTTCGAGCTTACTACACTGAATATGGTTCAGAAAGGCTTGCTGGGCGAAGTTCTTCACGGCGAAGGCGCTTATATCCATGCTTTACAAGGTTTCTGGGACCGTTACTGGGAAAACTGGCGATTGGATTACAACCGTTACCATCGTGGCGACGTATATCCAACACACGGTATCGGCCCTGTTTGCCAGGCAATGAATATACACCGTGGAGATAAAATGAACTATCTGGTATCTGTCGATACTAAATCAGTAGGAATACCGGCTTATATCAAAGAAAAAACGGGTGAAGAAGTAAAAGATTTCCGTGCAGGTGACCATACATCCACATTGATCAGCACAGAGAAAGGAAAAAGTATCCTGATTGAGCACAATGTTACTTCCCCACGTCCATACAGCCGGATGTACCAGTTAACAGGCACATTAGGTTTTGCTAATAAATATCCCCGTAATTCAGAAGGATACGCTTTCGATTTCAACAAATCAGGTCTTAAACTGGACAAAATGCCGGAAGGACGTGGTGTGCTGGGCGGACATTCTTTAGTACCTGATGAAACAAAACAAGAATTAATGGAGAAATACCAGCATCCAATCATTTCAGACTGGTTGAAAGACAATTCCAAGAGAGTGGGTGGTCACGGTGGGATGGACTTTGTAATGTTCTATCGTTTGGCCTATTGCCTGCAAAGAGGTTTGCCGCTCGATATGGACGTTTACGACCTTGCCGAATGGTGCTGCCTGGTTCCATTGACAGAATTATCCCTCGATAATCATTCAGCTACTGTAGAAATTCCCGACTTCACACGCGGAGCATGGAATAAACTGGATGGATTAAAATTTGCAGAATAAGTAAATACATCATTCCATTTATAACAAAAATACTTAGGCGCTGATTACGCAGATTTCACTATTATATTTTAATAATAAATGGTGTGATCTGTGTAATCAGCGCCTAAAATTTTATCTATCCGGCCAGATCTTTAAATAATTCATATCCCTGATCGGGTGAAAGTTTATCGTGTACCACCCCATGTATCGCCTGTATCATAGCAGCGGGGTGAGTGCTTTGAAATACATTTCGCCCCATATCGACACCGGAAGCTCCGTCGTTTATCGCTTTATAACAAAGTTCCATACATTCTTTTTCAGGTAATTTCTTCCCGCCGGCAATAACAACCGGTACGGGACAAGCGGCAGCTACCTTGTCAAAGCCGTCACAATAGTAGGTCTTTACTATATTAGCTCCGTTTTCCGCACAGATGCGGGACGCTAATCCGAAATAACGGGCGTCGCGGGCCATTTGCTTACCTACCGCTGTAACTCCCATCACCGGAATTCCGTAGCGGGAGCCTAAATCAACGGCTTTGTATAGATTAGCCACTGTTTTTGCCTCGTAAGCCGGATCACCGATAGACAACATGATAGCCATTGCCGACACATTCATACGGATAGCATCTTCAATGTCTATCAGGACGTTGTCGTTCAATTCCGTCAGGATAGTCGTTCCCGCGTCAGATCGCAGGCAAACCGGTTTATTTGTTGTAGGTGGAATGATCGATTGCAACACCCCGCGCGTGCACATCAAGCAGTCGGCATATTCAATCAAGGGGACAATATTCAAGTCTATACGCTCCAATCCCGATGTCGGCCCCATTATAAAGCCATGATCAAAGGCGAGCATAACGGTTCTTCCTGTCTTCGGATTGAAGATGCGTGATAAACGGTCTTTCATTCCCCACGGAAGATTTGCAGCTCCTTTTACATGAAAAGTCTGATTGTCCGTAGCAACTCCTAATCCGAAGTTACTACCTTCTCTTAAATCATCTAAATCAGCCATAATTTTAATTGAATGATTAATGTTTAATGATTAACGATTAATAAAAACGTTAACAAAATAATTTATCAACAATTAATCGTTAATCATTAATCGTTAAACGTTATTTGATATTGTTTTTGCAAACGAACTGAACATGCTGCTCCATGAAGCGGCGCCACTATCAGCATAACCGATTGAACGTTCGCCGTAATTGCGGGCACGGCCATAGTTGGCTTTCATATTGACGGTTTGTTCGGCTCCTTTTATGGCGGCTTCTGCGGCAGCTGTCATCAGTTCTTTGATATCATCAGAGGTTGATTCCTGCATAGCTTCTACGGCAGGCATTAAAGCGTCCATCATGGTTTTATCGCCTTTACGCGCCTTCGTTTGTCTTTCCACATTTTCAAGGCCTCCCTTAAACATTCCCTTTACAGCAGACGCATCTAATTCAGTACCGGAAACATGATCGCTCATTCCTATGAAGAAAGCCCCTAGCAGCGTACTGGTTGAACCACTCGTTTCAAGCATTACACCGAAACCCATATCGTTCAGCATCGATTTGAATTCCTTGCCATTCCCAGCCGCTTTAACAGCAGCGGATAAAGCAGTAACTATTGCTGTACCATGATCGCCGTCACCTATGACAGCATCCAGCTTTGAGAACTCGTCTTCACGCTCTTTTATATGTGAAAGCGCGTCCGCAAGCATTTCTTTGAATATTTCAACAGACAGATACTTCATACGATAAAAAATAAAATAAGTAGGCATGGAACTCGCAGTAAGTTTTATTGTCGCCTTTGGCGAAATAGTTATTACATGCTCGTTTCATATTTATTTACCTATGGTTGTCCAATAAGGCGCATCCGCCTTTTTATTGTTCAGGTAATCGATATGGTCGTCGTCCAATACTGCCAGAAGCATCTGGAAACCTGCTTGTTCCTGTACGGTAAGTATTTCCTGTATACGGCTTGAAACTACTTTTAATCCACGTGCCTCCAGTTCTTTATAAGCTTTCCGGAAGATTATATTGTGTTCCATTTGCGTCGTAGCGCCTGTTCCGTTGATAATAAGCATCATCTTGCTACCGGCTGCCGGTTTTAATTGCTGACACAATAGGTCAATCATTTCAGCGGCAGTGTCATCGGCCGAAACCAATGGCTTTTGTCCGCCGCCACCTTCTCCGTGCTGTCCCATACCGATCTCCATAATCCCTTTTGGAAGATCAGATATTTTCGTGTCATTCTGAGGATGGGTACATACGCCTGTTGCTACTGCCAACGTAGCAATCTTTTTGGTAAAACGTTCGCCTATTTCAAGCAGTTCGTCCAATGATTTGCCTTCTTCCGAAGCTGCTCCCAATATTTTGTATAAAGGAACGCATCCTGCCAGGCCACGCCTGTCGTTATCCGGAGCACCTATACCGGCGCTGATATCATCGTGCGTCATTAATTGCTTTACTTTAATACCTGCACGTTCAGCTAATTGGCAAGCCATATTTGCACTCATGATATCCCCTGAATGATTTAGTACGACCAGTAGAATACCTGCTTCACGTTTCATTAATTGTAACGCCTGAAAAAGACGTTGCGCACCGGGTGCCGCAAAGACATCACCTACGACAGAGCAATCGAGCATCCCCTCTCCCACAAACCCGCTGAGCGCAGGTTCATGGCCTGAACCGCCTAAGGTTACAATAGCGACTTTGCTCTCATCCTTAGGATTCGTACGTACAATTATATTTTCACCGGCTAATTTCACTTTATCGTGGTAACACAAAACATACCCTTCCAGTAGTTCGGGTGTGACGTTTTCAGGATTGTTTATAAATTTTGTTTTCATGATAATACTTTTTTTAATGATTAATGATTAAGGTTAAATGATTAATTCTAGTTGTTTTATTTAATTAATCATTAAACGTTAACCGTTAATCGTTACTATTTAACTTCCATGATTTCAATAGCTATGCCTTCTTCTTCAATGAATGCGATTGTCAGGTGCTCATCACATACCATCTTTGGGAAAATTACTTTCTTTCCTTTCAATTCTTCATCGATAGAAGATACAACGTATGCCAGGTGTGTTTCCTTTTGAACTAATTCAGGCAAAATACTGCCTTCTTCAAATTTCAACCATTCTATGTTATTTGGACTATTGTTTATGTCCGTCAGCCAAACACTAAGGGTCTCATTATACATCGCACCCTCTTTCTTTTCATTGGTAACGATACCTACGTGATGAAATTCTCTCATGATAATTAGTTTTTAATTTGATAAATTGATATTAGTTTTTAGTTATTTCCTTTTCCATCCTTTGTAAGATAAAACAGCTAAAAGTAGAACGACAGCGATTGCTATGAACAAATAAAGGAAAATACCGCCCATCAGGTCGGTCTGACCATAAGAATGCATACCGCTTAAAAAGTAATTAACTCCGAAAAATGTCATTAATACGGAGAAAAAGGCTACGACAGACATCAGGTTGAACAGCCATGTATTATTCCATTTCCTGACTAACCGCAGATGAATAACGATGGCATATACAATCATGGTTATTAAGGCCCATGTTTCTTTCGGGTCCCATCCCCAATAACGTCCCCACGACTCATTGGCCCAGACAGCGCCGAGGAATGTTCCGACCGTCATTAAAGCTAGCCCGACGAGTAGCGACATTTCATTGACCATACTTAATTCTTTGATCCTCGCTGTCAACATCTGCTTCTTATTTCCTCCGATGGATTGCAGTACCATATTGGTCAGTCCGATCAGGCAGCTAATCCCGAAGAACCCATAAGCCGCAACAATCACAGCGACATGGAACATCAGCCAGGGCGATTTCAACACGGGTACTAATGTATTGATCTGCGGATCCATCCAGTTCAGTCCGGAGACAAAAAGGATGATACCACTGAACAGCGTGGCGAGGGCAAACGTAATGATACTGCGGCGGTAAAAGAGTATCCCGGCAAATATACTTGCCCAGGCAACATACACCATTGTTTCGTACGAGTTACTCCACGGGGCATATCCACCAATATACCAGCGGGCGCTCATACCCAGCATCTGGTAATGGAAAACAATAAGTACGCCGATTGCCAATATACGGACAGCCCATTTTATCCATTTATCTTGCTTAAAGAGGGAAATAAATGATAAAACAAGTAATATTCCCCCAATGATAAGATAGAGTTTCTTACAAAGGTTGAAGGCATTCAGTTTATTATATTTCAGCTCGGCTTCAATCTTTTTCGGATTTAACTCAACCGTATTATTTTTTGCGTTCTGGTAAGTGATGATCATATCCAGTACATCGTCGGCCTTCGCCCAATCGCCTTCTTTCAATCCGGACTGTACCTCCATCGCGTACAAATCCAGAATACGTGCGACAAACATCGAGTCTTGTCCTGAGAAAGCAGACAGATCGTCACCCGGAGCATACCATTTACGGTTCGGATCATCTTGTTTAGGGAATATATTCAGCATCTGTTGATGGATCAACTGATACATGATATTGATCTGTTCGTCAAGTTTAATAAGGTCTTTATCAAAACGGTTCCTCTCGGCAGGCATTTTATGATAGGCTTCCTCGAGTTTTTCCTGTAGTTTATACTGACCGTTGGAGTCAAAAACTTCCATGTAAGAACATTCTTTTTCCGACAGGTCATAATAATAGGATAACTCTTTGTTCGAAACCGCAATAAACCGGAATCTCATCCACATATCCGGCATAGCCAGCAGGCTGATAAGGAACTGGTCGGAATTCAGGTTTCCTATTTTATCAGACTTATGTAATTTGCGTAATACCTCGGAAGAGAACGTATTTACAGGCATCATACGTCCGTTGTATGATTGCATCGGTAAAGCGCCGAAACGGGCAGCGTGCTCCGCATCGACAACCAAACGCTGCAACACATCCGTCATAGCCGGTGATTCAGGATTTGCTTTTACCTGGGGAATGATGAACAACATCGCTATAAAAGCAGCTACTTTCACCTGAGTCCTTAATTCTTTCAATCGCCTGCTTAATTGCCGGAAACGGGAATTCTTCCCGAAAAGGCTAAGTATAAGTCCTATCGTAAGGAATAAATAACCTGTATAGGTTACGTTCCGTCCGGCAACGTCTTTATTAACGGATAAGACGGTTCCCTTTTCGTCTTTGTCGTAAGAAGCCTGAAAAAAACGGTAGCCTTTCAGGTCGAGCACATTGTTCATAAAAATCCTGTGCTTTTGTGTCATTCCGTCAACATGTACCAACACTTCACTTTCGTATGAGGAAGGGCTTGCTGAACCGGGATAACGAGTCAGCGTGAACTTTATCAACTCTACTTCAAACGGCAGTGTATGTTCAGTCTTTGATTTAGTTGTCTGTACAAGGATTTTATTACTGCTTTCTCCCTCACGTAAATGCAAAATTCCTTCCTCACCGAAGATATGGGAAATCAAGGCTCCTGCCAGGATAATTATAAATGAAAAATGGACGAGGATGAATCCCCATTTCTTTTTTTTGAGTAAGTGGTCTTTGATTAATGTGGCAATAAAATTGACTACCAATAAGAATTGCAATAGAAAGAATAGTGGATTAAAATAAATAATAGTCTTCGCCGCTACCGTACCGTGATACTTTTCAATGAAAGTAGCTAATGCCAGCCCGGCAGCATATATAATAAGCAAAACTATCGTTGTTACGTAAGAAGCCAGTAGTCTTTCTATTGTTTTTTTCATATTTTTTGAGTTGATAATTAAATTGAAAGTCAAAAGTGGGATAAATTTTCCATTTTCGACTTTCAATTATTAATTATTTTTATTCTTCAATGATTACCCTGAAGCCGACATTAAATATCCGTTGCCATGGATAATAGGCTTTACGTGTATAAGCTGTCGCATATTTCGGGCGGTCAATGTATGAACCACCACGAACTACCTTGTATGGAGACGTATCTTTACTATTCTCTTTATAAGGATATTCCAGATAATCCGAACGGGTCCATTCCGCTATATTTCCATGCATACTATATAATCCGAACGGATTAGCCTGGTATGTTTTCGAATCGGTCTGGATCATATTACCATCGTCTACACTCTCTACTTTCGGTATGAAGTTATAGTACGGATACCATGAGCTTGTCTTTGCCATCGGTTGCGGATCGATACCACTTACAGCCATATTCGTTAGCTGAGCGTCCGCTAGATTTTCGAATTTGCTGAAGTCCGAATTCATATTTCCATACCAGAAGTCGCTGTCACTTCCTGCGCGGCATGCCCATTCCCATTGCGCTTCCGTCGGAAGGTTTACCTTTAATCCTGTCAACTCGCTTAGTTTTTTACAATACTCCATCGCATCCTCATAACTAACGCGAATAACCGGTTGGTGGGTAAGGTTTGCATCATATCCCGGGCGTGTATGGTCTTTCCAGAACTGGTCTACATAGCGGCTGTCATGTTCCGGTACTAAAGCAGTGTATTGGTCATTGGTAACTTCTACTTCTGCCATCCAGAATGATTTGTCTATATTCATCTTGAATGTCGGAGCGTTATCGTCATCACCATTATAACTACCCATAACAAATTGCCCTGCGGGAATACGTACAAAGTTCATTGTCAAACCGGGAGCAATGACAATCTGTTTGGTATCCCGTTTTTCCTTTGCAAGCATTGATTTGATGGAAGTATTATCGAAAGGCCATCCTTTTACTTTTACTTCTTTTTCCCTAACTGGCTTTTTCTTTTCGGGACGTTCTGGAGTTATTTCTCCTTTTTCTTTTAGGAAGACAGCATAGTCAGCTATTTCTTTTTTCCAGTCCACACCCGATTCGCACGCGTATTTATCATTCAATTCAATACGCCGCGCTATCTGGTCGTAACCTTTATAAGGGAATCCATCATACGGATTCGCATCAAAATAGCCCTTATCGGGCACATTGTAGTCAATCCAGTTGTAAAGTACTTTCCATTCCTTATCAGTCAGGCTGACGTTAAAGTGCCCTTTTTTCAGGATACGTATTAATTCGCTGGTGTTCGGATGGTATTCGTAAGGTTGTAAAACAACCATATCAGCCTCCGGTCCTTGCCTGTGAGTATAAGGATGCAGGTTAAGATAGGATGTGCTGTATCCACGTTTATCCTTCTTTCCTCCGCGTAAATCAAATGCTTTACCTTCTCCGGTATGGCAAGCTATACAAGCTCTGTCGAGTACCGGCTGCACTTCAAGGTCATACGTAAACGAACGAACAACACCTTCCGGCGCAGTAAGGTTCCTAGGAGCCCTCTGTGAAGCAATTACCCTTTTGGGGATCGGTATCTGATTCTGGTCTTCATGACATCCGACACAGGAAACGATCTCACCGGGCATGCCGGTAAACCAGCTTCGCATCCACTGTACGGCAGCGCCGTCTTCGTCTAACGGTTGAATAGAGATAGGAGTATTAGCAGGTACTTTAAAGATTGCCGAACCATCTTCTTCCACCGGAACGGTTCCAAGCAGACGCTTGATATCCCAACCGCTCTGTATTCCCATTGCATAATGGTCTGATTCCGTATATAAATACGCATATTCGTATCCATGGATGCGAAGTTCTTTTATCGTTCCGCGAGGTACTCCACGTAAACCTTCTCCTTCGTAAATATCCTGGATAAATACAGTTGCTTCTTTTTCATTAAGCTTAACGCGGTCAGGGATCGCTGGAGGTATATTTGCTTTTTGCACCAGTATAGGACTGATAAAGCCCTGACCTTCTTCTTTCATCAGACAGGTTACATTATCAAATACATCTACCAGATATAATCCCCAAAGGTCTTGCGGATTTAATTTTGCCGATACGAGGAAATAAGAGTCATTCAACGGGGTAGGTTTTACAAACTGCGGCCACACTCCGTTTACCAATTCATCTTTAATCTCCGGAATAACCGGACGATTCCTGTAAGGTATTTCCTGTATTATTCCTTTTATACCTTTTCGTGCTTTGGTAGGATCGAACAAAAGCATCCGTCCCGAACGGGCAATTCCATGATGACCTGAAATAATTCCGACAAAGGCAGATGAATGTCCCGGTAACGGTTGTATGTCGAATGTACTGTTGGGGAACATTTCTCCGCTACCGAATAGCGCCCGGTTATCCGTACCATCCGGATTCATGTGCATCACGATGCGGGAGAAATAATGAGTAAGGTCAGTATACTCCCAACGTGTATACATTACCCGGCCATTGTGCATGATAACAGGATTCCAATTTGCGTCCTGGTCAAAGGTAAGGCGGCGCATGTTTTTGTTTTCCGGATTATACAAAACCATATTTCCTACAGGATCACTACCGCTAACACATGGCACTCCCTGATAACCTATATTCGCATTTGCAATGATACGACCATCCGGAAGCCAGGTTCCGTCGTAGAACTCTAATTCCGGTTCTGTGGTTTCAACCAAAGGTTTATAACCTGTTCCGTCTAGTTTGATCTCAAACACATTCCAACGTTTATCAGGCATAAGGGAAGTAAACATTACTTTATCACCGTTCCAATGCAACTTCAAATCCGCAATGGAAGCTGATGATCCGGGTTTATAAACCGTCCGTGTTTTGATATCATTCCGAAGGTTAGATAGTTCAATAATATCCGCATCGAAGCCTTCACGGCGCGTCGATTGTTGGTTACTCCAGTTGTTTGCCTGTGTACCGAGATCCGGCGCCATAGCTTTACGTGCGTTTACACCCAATTTATAACGTGCCGCGACTATCTTGTCAATATCCAACAACGGATTAGCTAACATTAAAGTCCGTTTATGCTTAATTGCCGTTTCTGCTGCTGCTAATGCCTTATCGTCAGCTTTATATATACCATCGAAACCTGCTTTAACCAATTCTTCCAGTTCAAACAGTACCTTTCCGTATTTGTCAGCATCAAAGCCTTTCATCTTCTGCATATCCGTAAAGGCTAAACGAATTGCTCCCATATTCAGCCAATCCAGTTCTAATTGTATCTCACATACTTGTTTGGCCTTTTCATACAGATTTAAATAATCACGTATCTTACTATTGATATCCTTTTTATCTGCGTCTATCAGTTTAACGGCGCTTTTGAAATAAGAATTATCTTTCAGACCGGAAGTCATGTTTAATATAGTCTCTTTTTCAATGGAAGTATCAGCTGATGATAACCATGTTTCCAATTCTCCGGAGTATCCGGCAAATGCTCCAAGTTCCTTCGGGTATGACAACAATAAGGCAGCGACTTCTTCCCGTGGATATACATTCAGAATATGGAAATAAACACTTCCAACCGTT
>DAMCDT010000004.1:6460-19279 GCA_032058265.1 Tannerellaceae bacterium | reverse complement strand
TCCGCCAAGCCTACTTCCGCTTCAAAACGAACATATTCTTTACCAAGGTCATACACCATTACACCATTCGCATGGCAAATAACGCTATGATCATATTTAACTCCTCCGATAGACATGGGGCGGCCATAATAATCCTGGTTCTTACGGATATCACCCGATCCGGATTTCCAGTATGCAGGATCGAGTTCATCCAGCCATACAAATGAGCCGTCATCCTTAAACAAACGGGCATTTGCCCAGGTACCCCAATCCCAATCATTGCCGTCAGGCCCACTGGTGGTTAATAATACAAGTTGATCCTGTCCTGTTATATCGGCTTTAATGGGAGCTGCTTTCTGTTTTGCTTTCATCCATTCAGAAACAATAGGCATACCGGCTTTAGCCATTTTAGCCCTTATTTCTGT
Source organism: Tannerellaceae bacterium (assembly GCA_032058265.1). Taxonomy (GTDB): domain Bacteria; phylum Bacteroidota; class Bacteroidia; order Bacteroidales; family Tannerellaceae; genus DFXE01. The sequence goes on along the minus strand of DAMCDT010000004.1, from coordinate 18,875 downwards.
TTTTTCCTTTATTGATGACTCTATCCAATTATCGACCTGTTTGGATTTCTTTTGTGCAGAAATCCAAACGGAGGATAACAAAAAGGTTATCAATAACAGTAAGTATTTATTCATGAGTAATAAACAATAAGGTTATCTGATTATAAGTTAAAGCTTAGCTTTAGGATTCGTAAAACGAAGTCCTGCGCCGTCATGATAGCATGCCCATTCATCCACAATAGCGCCTTCCGGTCCTGCCATCAGGAAATGGAATGATTCTTCTTTCTTTAGATGAACGATATCCCCTAAGTTTTGAACTACAAAGTTTTTACTTTTGATCGGTCCGTGAGATGCGGGGATTTCAGGGATATTGGGAGTTTCATCTCCTATTTCCGAGAAGTTATAAGCCCATCCTTTTGTTACCATCCACGATTCAAATTTAGCAGGATACTCCGTTTTTACATGCGCATGTTCAGGTATCATTTGTCCGGGCAATAGATAGATCGCATGCGCAAAGTATCCATGCTTTTCATCATTCACCCAGAATACGCCGCCCATTCCCACATTTTCGAAATCGCCAACGCCAAACTCAGCCACCCAGAAGTTCTCTTCCAGGAAGGGTGTGAAGGGAATATCATAAAACTCAAACATGTCTTTATATGCCTGAATGGCAATATCTTCATTAAATTTGCCGTCTGTATAGAAGTCGGCATTAGTGTACTTTTTTGAATACTTCATTTCTTTTTTATCTTTATTATTTGATGATCCATCCACTACAGCACTGGTATCATCATTTCCAGATGCTGATTTGCCTGTACAGGCTACGATTGAGATTAATAATACTCCCAAAGCTAATAAGCTTACATTCCGTTTCATTTTTTGTCGTGTTTAAAAGTTATCTTTATATTGGTTGTTTATTCTATCGCTATACCTTCGATCTCGATCAGTAATTCATCACGACAAACATCTGCACACATATATGAAATCGGAATTGAAAGGTTATATTCATTCATAATCCGTTCGGCTGATTCAAAATCTGATTTGTATTTTAAATATATCCGGAGCATTGCAAGTTTAGCCTTAGCAGTAAGCTGTGCTATATTCTCCATAGTAATATGCAGTTGCCGTTCTAAGCCTACTCCTTTTAAACTTTCTTCACCACGTATTGCTGCAGTACCCGAAATATAGATTAAACGCCTGTTTTCAGAGGTAATACTTTTAGCCCGTTCAAACTTAGGAGTTGTTTTTTTGCATGAAGCTGCTTCCAAAACATTATCGGAATAGCTGTGTGCCGCTATCTGTAATTTATTATCAATAGGCGTCGCATAAGTATCTGAGGTAGTAAATACAGCAGCATCCAAATCAATTAATATTCCTCCCAGGTTCGCCCCTATTCCGGTAGCTGCCGGATAACCGTTCGTCCAGAATGTTTTTTCGTAAAAGTCACTTCGGGCATTGTTAAAGCTTTGGTAATTTTGATCGTTTCCCTGACATCCTGTGATTTGCTCAATATAATTCCATTGACGGATAATACTATCTATAGGGAATTCTTCAAGCATGAATAATTCTTCTATTTGCTTAAATACATCATAAGATTGTTGTAAGATCGACTTATTGATAACGTCGCTTTGGAATCCTCCTGCAAAAAGAAAACGCCCTTTGGTATTCTCAATGATTACATACGGATAACCGTTTAATTGTTTATAAACTATACGATCATTTATATCATGTGCATAACTATGCACTTCCAAGATAAGCGATGTGTTTAAAGGAGGCTGTGAAACATAACTTAGGGTAGGTTCCTTTTCCCTGAAATACGCTTTCACTTTATCCCATAGAATAGTACGGCGGCAAACATATTCATCATTGGTTGAAGGCGTTCCAAAGAATGCAAGCCTAAGTATAGACCTGTCTTTAGGTACTTGCTCCAACAGACGGTCGACCATGACGGGAAATGCATCTTTTCCCGTAGTAAATATTTGATATGTAATTTTTTCGCAATAATTCATTTAAGTAATCCTTTATAATGAGTTCACATATTCAGCTAAGGCTTCAATCTCTTTTTTGGTTATCTTTTTATCTATTCCGTGCTTATGAACTTCAAACACTTCCTCCATTGTGGCAGCCCTTCCGTCAAACAAATACGGAGCTGTCCGCCACACCTCAATTAAAGTAGGGGTATCCCATCCGTTCTCAAATTCTATATCTTCCCCGATACAGTGCATTTTCATATCCGTATAATAAGGGCCGCTATGGCAACTGCCGCAATTATGTTTATCAAATACTTTTCTTCCTTCTTTAGCTTTCTCAGATAGTTCTCCGTTAACTAAATAGGGGCTCGGGACAGGGCGTAAAGATTTTAAGTAATCATCTACACAGGAAGACTGTTCTTCATCAATATTATAGAATTGAATATGTGTAAATCCTGCGTGCACGGCTATTTCGGCGGACGCGCGAATACCGGAGATCATACATGGAGGAGTAACATGGCTATATAAAAGGCTTTTGCAATTCTTTGGATTCCCTACCCCGTCATTCATAAGATCCCAATTCATAGCATCCATTCGTGCTTCTCCCGGGTGACAACCATTACAACTTTGCCATTCCTGAAAACAATTCTTCGCATCATTAAAGTATTTTTCTCCTTTATGGATACGGCTTTCAACTCTGCCAGGGTTAAGATCAAAAGCATTTACCTGCCTTGTATTAATATCCACAACATTTAAAATATCAGCAAAATAAGTAGGTATATAAATTTTGTCTTTTATATAAAGCATATTACGCGGGCCATTTCCTTGAAGTGAAATACGTTCCCGAAGCCCATACAAAAAACTAAGATCATATTCCAATGCTTCTTTGTTAGGATAGGCTTCAAATTTCTTACGCATTGCCTGATGATCAATAATACTTACTTCGTGCGTACCGGAATGAGTAATGAATATCTGTTCATCATTACAATCAATATCCCATACACCTGCAGCACCTCTTTCAGGTTCATCTACTAAGACTGCACCAACAAACTCTTGTTTACTTACATTAATGATACTGAACGCGCTGGTATTCATCCAACCTTGCTGTAACTGTGATGTCGGTACAGCAAAGCGGCCTAAATTATGAACCACATAGATATATGTACCATCTGGAGAAATACACATCCCATGTAGGGCATTACTACCGTTGGCCAATTGAATATCCTTTACCTTCGTAAAACTTGCCATATCGATTACGGATACACAACCTGCCACATAATCTATATCTGCCCTTTGTGCAGGTAAGAAATTAGCCACAAATAAATATTTTCCATCCTTACTGAAAACAGCGGCTTTAGGTTCGCGCAATACTTTTACAGACCTTACTACTTTCCGGGATGCTAAGTCAATTTCTACTACCGTATTGGAGAATTGATTGCATACATATAGTTTATCTTTTTCTGGCCCAAACATAGGACAGGATGCGCCTGAACCTGTTGGTATTGAAGCTTCTATGCGGCCTGATTCAAGTTGCAGGATCTGAAGTTTTCCACTCTTATCAAATGTAGTTATATAGACTCTGTCGTTATCTAATAATATGCCTGTAGGGCTTTCATCCATAGGATATGAACGAATGATTTTAGTACCGTCAGCCGTAAAAAGATCTACTCTCATCAGTCCTTTTTGCGCCAGTAACATTTCTCCCCTTTCATTCAATGCCATACCTGTTGTAAAAAAAGGAGGAGTATCCGCCAATGCCGTAGAAATATAACACCAGACAATAAATATTGTCAAGATGTTTTTAATCTTATGTATATGTGTAGTCATGGATATTATAATTTCTGTGTTTTACTGTATCCTAATTCTGAAGAAATAATTCCCGTCACTTCTTTTATTTGCCTGGCGGAATCTTTAATAACATCTTTTGAGAGACGATCCTTAGGACCTGAAATCCATATAGCGCCACAAGGATAACCTGTATAATTAAAGACAGGAGCTCCTACACAAATCACGCCGGTTAATTCCTCTTCATTATCCAGTGCATACCCATAATTACGTACTTTCTCCAATTCTTCCAGATAGGCAGAACGGGTAACAATGGTGCGGGCATTATGACGGGTAAATTCCATAAAAGACAAATAACGGTCACGTACGGTATTAGGTAAATAGGCCATGATGGCTTTTCCAGGAGCAGAACAATGCAGATCAAAAGGTTTGCCGGGCGAAAGAACAAACCGGAAAGTATGATGTCCTTGTGCCTGTTCAATAAATATTCCTTTTTTGCTTCCTAAAACACCAAAACAAGCAGTTTCTTTTACCCTATCACGCAGATCACGCAAACGGGGCAGTACCGTTTCAAGCAGATTATGTTCATTCAAGGAGCGAAAACCCAATGTCAGTAATTTACGGGAAAGTTTATATCGTTTTGAATCCTCAACATATATGAGATAATCCAGCCGCACCAAGGTATTGAGAATTCTGTATGCAGTGGTTTGTGATATATCCAATACCGTTTTAATTTCCTGCAAAGTTTCTCCCAAAGGTCGAAGGGATAAATATTCAAGTACGGCAATACCCTTTTCAAGGTTGGGCACTTTGTAGTTCTCTTCCGTTTTTTCCATATATGGAATAGTGTTTTTCAGATTTGAAACAATGTTTCAGATTTGAATCAAATATAAGATTCTAACATATTGCGAAGATATCTTAAACCTAAAAATTAGTTAACTATGTTGCAAAGCATAATAGTAGATAATAATCTAAAATCAATATTTTACGGATACCAGCATTAAATGATCGGTAGAAATAGCAAAATCATTTGATAATTGAAAAAGCCGGTTCGGGTATTATGAAAACCGGCTTTTTTAGTTATTAATTTTCAGGTTTTGTTTTGGTAATCGTCACGGATTAATTTGGCATATAACTTAAAAATAGAGAACTTTGTATGAAAAGAAAAATACATTCAACAATAGTTGAACTTAAGTTTAATAGATGTAGAATATAAGTTCAACAATAGTTGTATTTCAATTCAATATTTGTTGAATTAACAAGAGCTTAAAAGAACCGGAAAACAGGATTAATATAAACCTTAACAAATACATAAACAGTATGAAGTACGTATTACATGAAAACCCGGTGCCTCCGGGAAAGGAAGACAAAAAGACGAAGCACGCGCGTGTTTATTACAATTCCAAAGTAGACCTGGAAAAATTATGTGAATTGATATCGGCACGGAGTTCAATCTCATCGGCTGACGTTAAAGCTGTTTTGGATTCATTTCAGTTCTGGATGGCAGTATATCTCAAAGACGGATGTATGGTTGAGCTTGACGGACTTGGGCATTTCTACCCCAAACTAAAAAGCAAATGTTTTACCGAAGAGAACGGAATACAAAGAATAGCGATAAAAGTGGATACAGTAGGTTTCCGCTGTTCACCCCGCCTGAAAGAGAAGGTTCGCAAAGCAAAATTGGAAGAAGAAAAACTAACGCCACGGCCTAAATTAACTTCCTCAGAACGGATGGAAAGGATCTGCAATTACGCTAATGAAAATCAATTTGTGGATACCGGGAAAGTAATGGACTTTAACGGTTGCACACGACACACCGCCCTGAACGATCTGAACGTATTAATAACAGATGGAAAATTACAAAAAATAAAGAGTGGAAAAACATCGATTTATTTCCCCACTCCCCTTGAAGTTGATGAATAAGAAAGTAATTACTTTTTCTTGTTGTTCTTTTCTTTAGTCATATCCCTGTAATCATAACGATAGGTCACATAGACAGAAGACGGGAAATCAGAAGGAACTTTTTGTTTTACCTTACCGGTTGCCGCCCATTCGGCCCCACGCAATAAAGTTACCTGAAATCCTGTACATTGCATAGCCGGATTATTGTCGATCGTTGGTCCGCAATGTCCTAACATCGTATGGAATATCCTGGCGTCGCCATAATCAACCGTAAAGATGAGGGGTTCTTCACGTCCTGAACCTCCCGTTTCTTTATCTGAATACGAGGTATATAATAGTGTTCCGATCTTACCGGGACCACGCATGCGGTCGTAAAGTTCATCCTGCGCGTGCGCCCACCGGTTGGGTAAACCGCTTATGATAGGATGGCGGTCATCGCGGGCGGTCATCATATATTCGTGCTGACGGCCGTGCGAACCACCTACGCCGGGTGACTGGTCTTGTATCAGTTCACCGTTATGGAAGTACATATATGGGCCGGAGTTCTCATTTCTTCCTTCCCAACCACCCAAACCGATGATCTTATTAAATTCAAACCAGTTGGGAAACGCGTTGTTCGCGGCATGATAAATGATGATTCCCCCACCCTTTTGAGCATATTCCACAAAGCGTGTCTTGGTTTCTTCAGGCCATTCATCACCATTGTAATCGAGCACCACTAATTTATAAGGAGAAAAGTCAAGAACAAAGCTCGACATATCCTGTCCTTTCTCAGGAGAAATCGCCAGATCCACTTTAAATAAACCGGAGTTTTCCAGAATTTCTTGCAAAACCACATGACTTACCTGCCAGTTATGGTTGTTTTGCCCGGTGATCAGTAAAGTCTTTATCGGTTTGCGTGCGGAAATTGAACACGCTATACACAGTCCTGCTATTACTAAAAGCAGTTTTCCTTGAATCAGGTTTCTCATATATACTTTCTGTTTATTAATAATCCTATCGGCAAATGTAATAAATCGAATCGAATTTCATACTTTTGCAGCACTGTTAAATAAAAATAACAAAACATGAAATATTTACACTACCTTCTACTTTTTACGTTTGTTATACCGTTTTTTATATCAGAAACCAAAGCCCAAGAAGATGAAGATTACGACTGGAGGGATAATTGGCGCAAAAAAGGAGAACTGCTGGTTTACTCTCCACGATATTTCGGTCCAAGCGCTTTCCCGATACCTATATTATTACCCGGAAAAATAATAAATCGTTTCGAAGTAGAAGTCAGGGGACAATATCATTATTATACCGGTGATAAAACAAAAGATTTATTTGCACGTGTATATATTCCCGTTGTAAAAGGACGTGTTGGCGTGGAAGTTAATTGCCTTATTATAGAAGATTATAAAATGACACCTGAAACCCGCGACGAACGGAACGCCGTCGAAACGGAAAGTCCTATTTCATATAATGGAGATATCGTGATCAATACTTTTTTCCAGGTACTTGAAAGTGAGAAATGGGCCGATATCATGGTGAGTTTGAACCTAAAGACAGCCAGTGGCGGACGCTTATGCGATGCCCGATTTACTGACGCTGCCGCTTACTGGTTTGACTTAACTGCCGGAAGAGACCTTGTTAAAAGTCCTGACGGGAATGCGTCACTCCGCATACAAGGTATGGTCGGGTTCTATTGTTGGATGACCAATGATATCGTACACCGTCAAAACGATGCTATATCTTATGGTGTAGGGTTTACAGGAAAATACAAGGATTTTACGCTGACGACTGACTTATCTGGTTTTTACGGATATGAAGATAATGGAGATAAACCCTTAGTCTGGCGAAATAACCTGAAATATGAGTTTAAGAAAAATGTTATTTCCCTGCGTTACAATCATGGGATGAAAGATTCTTTGTATGATACCTATTCTTTAGGGTATATCCGTTGTTTTTAAATAAGTAAAAAAAAGAAAGTCACGCAAAGCACAGAAATGCAATTTACCCCCAAATCAGGCATATTGAAACGAACGATATTATGCCTTGGCATTACCTGTATTGCGTGACATCTCCCTACCTCACGGCAGTGAAAATAATCTTAACTAACTATTAATTCTTTTTTAGGGTGTAAACATAAATGAATTATGCGATTCGAGAGGTTGCATAACAGCAAATAATACGCCCGTTTTGCTACTCTATGGTGTTTTTTCGGTATTCTCCGGGAGTTGTTCCTGTTATTTTGGTAAATTGACGATAAAAACTTGCTTTATCAGGTATTCCGACTAGCTCCCCAATCCGCTTTAACGGAAGCTCTGTTTGTGTTTTTAATAAGTATTTAGCTTCTTCAATACGAAGTTGGCTGATCCAAACTTTAAAACTTAGATTTTTTTCCCGGTTAATATAGTTCGAAAGATAATAACGGTTAGTACATAATTCGGCTGCGAGAATATCCAGGGTTATACCGGATTGGGTATATCCTTTGCTATCGATCCATTTATTCAGATCAGAGACATTTATTTCTTTTGATATGGTTTTTAGCCTTGTTTCAGACTCTTTTTCCGGATGGGCTTTAACCGGTTTGATGGAATAATTAATGTATTTGATAGCAAAGTATATATAGAATGAGGTATATATAATAACAAAAACAATGTAAAAGGTTTGATTAACGAACAAAGCCATAAGAGCCATGATGCCAATTGATAAAGCTGAATAGAAGGATACACTTATCCACTTTAAATTCAATCTTTGTTCATCCGGAGAAATAATTAAAGCCTTTTCTTTATAACGGGCCAGTTCTTTCCTGAAAAGACTTATATAATAGATCAGTTGAATACCATAACAAACAATTAAGATATGTAATACATTTTGCAAGTAAGCATCTACCCACAATAAATTAACCAGCAATAAGACAGAACAGCATACTATCGGAAGCACTTCTCGCCTCAATCTTTTTGGAGATAGAAATGCACAATTCAATATGGTAATTAATGAAAAGGTAAAAAAGAAGGCTTGAAAAGAAGCAGTGATCAAAGTAGCCGATAACATCAACGTTCTGTTATCCGAACCGGTCATATTCAGCAATTCAAATACAGTCATAACTACCAGTATAAGATAAGCTCCGATAAGTAAGTTGCGGGCTAAAATAATATTCCGATAAGCTGGCTTGCGGGGAATCTTAATGCCAATTAAGCCACATGCTACGGTAAAAATGGCAACAGCAGATAGAAGGGTCGTGATTATATAAACGGTCTCTGATCCAAACATTCAGAATGATTCTTAATAAAACAAGAACAAAGATAGTTTTTATTTCAATCGTTTTTTTGTTGGGAAAGAAAGAATATGCCAGGTTACGCCGACACTGATAAGCATCAGGATAACAATTATCCACCAGCGTTTAATTAAGAATACAGAAGTAAGGATAGCAGATATCCACATAATGCTTAAGGTAAATACTTTTGTTAGTATAGACAGTGACTTATCTTCCATATAACCACGAACAGCACCACCGAAATACCGGTTTGCCATGGCTTTGTTATACAATCTTTCGGAGCTTCGTATATAAAACCACGACGTTAGAAGCCAAAAGGGAACAGTTGGAAGCAAGGGAACGAATGCACCTATGGCTCCTAATATTAGAAAAAAAGTACCCAGACCTATATATATGTATCGAGTTACCTTCTTCATTATTATTCAATGCGGCATTTCTCTATCTGTTTGAATCCGTTGAGAAAATCAGTTACATTCATCCTTTTCTTCCCGGCTAATTGTATGGATAATAGACGCAGATAACCGTCCGTAACAGCAATGTCTATGTATGTTTTATTGTCGGTGTGGATACTTCCGTGAGAAAAACCATGTTGAGACAATTGCTTTCCCGCTTCGTATATTTTCATTACCTGGCGAGTTCCATCAGGGAGGACTAATTCTGTCCAGGATGCAGGGTATGGAGAAAGTCCGCGAATAAAGTCATATATTTTCTTTAAGGGCTGGTCCCAATTAATGCGACATGTTTCTTTAAATATTTTAGGAGCGGGGTGCAGTATGGTATCACTTGTAAAAAGGTTTTCCTGTGGAACCGCATCTATTTTTTCTTCTAAAATACCATTGACGGTTTCTAACACCAACTCCGCGCCTGTTTGCATTAAATTGTCATGTACATCGCCTACATTATCTGTATCAGCGATAGCTACTCTTTTTTGAAGGATGATCTTTCCGGTATCCATACCATGTGTCAGGAAAAAGGTAGTAACACCTGTTTCCGTTTCACCATTGATAACTGCCCAGTTGATGGGAGCAGCTCCCCGGTATTGCGGCAACAAAGAAGCATGTAGATTGAATGTTCCGAAACGTGGCATATCCCAAACTACTTCGGGAAGCATGCGAAAAGCTACTACGACCTGCAAGTCTGCTTTCAATGACCTCAATTCCGATAGAAAAGACTCGTCTTTCAGTTTTTCCGGTTGCAGGACAGGTAATCCTTTGGATACCGCATATTTTTTCACTGGACTGGGCTGCAGTACGCTTTGATGCTTACCTATCGGTTTATCAGGCATCGTCACTACGCCGACTATATTATATCCTCCTTCTACCAATGCACGTAAACTCTCCACGGCAAAGTCGGGAGTTCCCATATAAACAATACGCAAATCTTCTTTCTTTATCATAATACTTAATCTCCTGAGAAATGATCAACTAAAACTTCGCGGTACGAATTGAATATTTTCGATTTCGACATAAAGCCGATATAATGTCCGGCTTCATCAACAACGGGCAGGTTCCAGGCTTTGGTGTCATCAAATATCTGCATGACCCTGTCCATAGGCGTATTGATCACGATCTTCGCCGGGGCTGATACCATAAACTTCGATACTTTGAAGCGGTTGTACAGTTCCGGACGGAACATAATGTTACGGATGTTATCCAGTTGTACGATCCCCAGAAGGATACCATCCCGGTCGATTACGGGGAAAGCATTCCGTCCGCTCTTAGCTATTACTTTCACCATATCGCCTAAAGTCATATCGGGATATACGGTCTGGAAGTCTTTTTCGATCACTCCGTCCACATTTAATAAGGTCAATACCGCTTTGTCTTTATGGTGGGTCATCAATTCTCCCTTTTGGGCCAAACGCATGGAGTAGATACTATGCGGTTCGAATATGATAATTGTTAGATAAGAACTTATGGAAACGATCATTAACGGCAGGAAAAGTTCATATCCTCCGGTAAGTTCTGCAATCAGAAAAACTCCCGTAAGCGGAGCATGCATAACACCGGCCATAACACCCGCCATACCTAACAAAGCAAAGTTCTTTTCTGACAGATAACGTGTAAAATCAAAATAATTGGAAGTATGGGCAAACATAAATCCGACAATACATCCTAAAAACAAGCTAGGCGCAAAGATTCCCCCGCAGCCACCTCCGGCATTCGTAGCGCTCGAAGCAAAAACTTTGGTTAATAATATCAATAAGAGGAAGACAAGTACTCCCCAATAGGAACCGGACGTGCCGTAAAACAAACTCCTGTCCATTATATGAGCATATTGTCCGTTCAGTAGAGAACCTATCGTATCATAACCTTCACCATATAAAGGAGGAAATAAAAAGATAAGTACACTCAGCATAAGCCCGCCTAAGATAAACTTCTTCCAATAGGTACCTAACTTTCGGTAAAAACCTTCTACTTTATTCATAACGCGTGTGAAATAAAGGGAAAGCAAACCACAAAATACGCCCAGAAGAAGCACGTAAGGAATACGTCCGATCTCAAATATTTCCGTTTGTGAGAACTTAAACATCGCTTCCGTTCCCGTAAATATATATGATACTGTAGCTGCCGTTACAGAAGAGATCAATAAAGGCATGACAGAGGTCATAGTCAAATCCAGCATTAACACCTCGATTACGAAAACCAAGCCCGCGATCGGAGCTTTAAAGATACCCGCGATAGCGCCTGCCGCACCACAGCCGACAAGTAGCATCAGTGTTTTTTGCTCCATACGGAACACTCGGCCTAAATTTGAACCGATCGCTGCTCCGGTTAGTACAATTGGCGCCTCCGCTCCTACTGATCCACCAAAACCAATGGTAACGGAACTTGCTGCCAATGAACTCCACATATTATGTGGTTTGATACGGCTTTTACGCTGGGAGATCGCAAATAATATCTTCGTAACCCCGTGACTGATATCATCCCGCACTATATACTTTACAAAAAGCCCGGCAATCAATATCCCGACAACGGGATAAATCAGAAATAAATAGTTCGCCTGACTCACATCCATATTCTGTGTTAGTATATGTTGTATGAAATCAATCAATTGCTTCAATAAAATAGCTGCCGCAGCGGTACAAATACCTACTATGAAGCTAAGGAAAAGAACAAAATGCTTTTCCTTTATATTTTTCCCCCTCCATAACAGAAATCTATAAAAAAGACCTTCTTTTGCCATTTCAAATACCTTTACCTGTAATTACTGTTTTGACCGTGTAAATTAAAATTGTAATATCTAATATCAACGACATATTTTCATAATATAACATATCATACTCCAAACGTTCAATCATCTTGTCGACATTTCCGGCATATCCGTATTTCACCATTCCCCAAGATGTAATTCCCGGCTTAACATTATGTAAAAGATAATAATAAGGAGCCTTTTTAACTATCTGATCAATAAAGTATTTTCGCTCAGGCCGGGGACCAACCAAGGACATATCGCCTTTCAGCACATTCCAGAACTGTGGTAATTCGTCCAACCGGTATTTACGCATGATACG
>DAMCDT010000004.1:0-6450 GCA_032058265.1 Tannerellaceae bacterium | reverse complement strand
GTCCGTACGCTGTTATTCTTTTATCATTTTCGGAAGATAATAAAGGGCCGTCGTTTTCCGAACCTTCATACATCGTCCTGAATTTATACATCATAAATGGTTTTCCCATGTATCCGATACGTTCTTGCGAAAAGAATACAGGCCCCGGAGAATCTTTCCTAACCCGTATCACAATATAAAGATACAGAGGAGAAAGTAAGATCAGCACAAGTATCGAAACGACCTTATCCATCAGCAATTTTATATTCTTTTCAATATCCGAGAAATTATTGTCAGTCAGGTCGATTAAAGGAACTCCACGGATGGTTTTAACCTTCACTTTAGACAACATATTGGACTTATCGGCCAGTACTTTGATAGTTTTTTTATATCGGTATAACGGATATAAAATATCGACCATTTTATCACTTTCCGTTGTTTCGATAACTACCACAATTTCATCAATTTGTTTAGATGCCATGATGTCCGGAAGATCATTCAACGTTCCCAATACCGTTCCGGGATCAACCGACATGTTTGCTTTAGTATCTTCAACTATAAAACCAGTTATATTGTAATGAAGTTTATCCAGATCGGAAGCAATTTGTTTAGCTTTACCGCCAGCCCCGATGATAAGCACATTCAATGCCCATTGCCGTTGGTCCATTTTATTGAGACAACTCTGTGTTATGACAAGGCGGGGTATATAAGTAAAGAAGAATTGCAGCCCGAGCAGTGAAAAGAACAATTGATAATAGATATGGAATGAACGGGGAAGATCGTTCAATATCATAATAAAAAACAAGAGTAATACGCCAACGATAACAGAAATAAGCGTTGTGAAAAACTCTTTTAGCCTCGATTTACCAAAGGGGCTGTTATAATATCCGGAAAAGTAATGAAGAATCAGCCAAAAGAAGGGAACAAGCACCTGCCCTTCCCAAACAATCCTGTCTGTTAAGTAACTACTTAGTGAAGTATAGCCTAAATATGAAGCAATCTCCTGGTAACGCAGGATATTGAACAACAACCATGCGACGGATGCTGATATAAAATCGGTAATAACATATTTGGCAATCTGTACATTCTTCTTCATCACTACCTGATTACCTGAAAAACACCTCCGGCGCCAAGTTTGATAATGGACGACGGTTGTGCTTTTCGCATATCGTCCTGACGATAATTAACAATATAATCGACCTTTTGCTTTATGGATTCCGCTATTTCACTGAAATTAGCCGGTGAAGGTTGTCCGCTGATATTAGCGGATGTAGAAACCAAAGGTTTGCGGAACCGTTCACATAATCTCTTCGAAAACACTTCGTTTGTAATGCGTATTCCGATGCTTCCATCCGATGCTATTAAATTAGGAGCGAGGTTCTTTCCCTGCGAATAGATGATAGTTAACGGTTTATCGGTTACCTCCATCAGATCCCAGGCAATATCCGGAATATCATCGACGTACCTGTCCAGTTTGGCATTGCTGTCTAATAAGACGAGCATAGCCTTATTGTCGATCCGTTGTTTAAGTGTATAAACCTTCTGAACGGCCTCTTCATTGGTGGCATCGCATCCTATCCCCCAGATGGTATCCGTCGGATAAAGTATCAAACCTCCCTTTTGAAGCACTTCACAAGCCTTATCGATCTCTTCAGTCATTTATATTTATTAATATACGGCAAATGTACAAATCATTCGCGTAGTTTAAAAAATAATAATGCAAAAACTATTTTGCCATAGTTTATACATAAAATCCATATAAATTCATAACTTTACAGATTGAAATTTATTGTGCGTACACGATATTATATAAGTTGCTGAGGGCAACGGGATAAGACAATAATTTCAGAAGTATATTTAGTCGTAAAAATGATGTACGTTATTCCGAAAAGTAACGTTCGTTATTTTTTAAATGACGTAAAACATTTATAAATGTTATGCGTTAAAAATATACCTACTTGCAGAAAGAAAAAAATAATATATAATGACTAACAAATGGAACTTTCAAACCCCATCCATAGAAGAGTTACATAAAAGAGACGAGTTGGCGGCAGCGCTCGGCCTTAGTCCGGTTATATGCCTCCTGCTTATCCAACGAGGGATTACAACGGTTGAGGATGCTAAGAAATTTTTTAAACCTAGTCTGAACAACCTGTGCGATCCTTTCCTGATGCCAGACATGGACAAAGCGGTAAAACGCCTTAACAAAGCATTGGGTAACAAAGAGAAAATTTTGGTTTATGGGGATTATGATGTTGACGGAACCACCGCTGTTTCGTTAGTTTACAAGTATCTACGGCCTTATTCATCTTCCATTGATTACTATATTCCCGACCGGTATGATGAAGGTTACGGCATCTCTTACAAAGGTATCGATTACGCAGAAGCAAACGGTGTATCGTTGATCATCGCGCTGGACTGTGGCATTAAAGCGATTGATAAGATTGAGTATGCCAAACAAAAGAACATCGATTTTATTATTTGCGACCATCACATGCCTGATGATACACTGCCGGATGCCGTTGCGGTGTTGGATGCGAAAAGGGTTGACTCCATTTATCCGTATGAACATCTGTCGGGATGTGGCGTAGGATTCAAATTCATGCAGGCTTTTGCCAAAAGCAATAATTTCCCAACATCTGATCTGGAAAAACTATTGGACATTACGGCTGTCAGTATCGCGTCGGATATCGTCCCGATTACCGGCGAAAACCGTATCCTTGCTTATTATGGTTTGAAGCAATTGAACAATAATCCGAGCATGGGATTGAAAGGAATTATAGATATCTGCGGGTTATCAGGAAAAGATATTACCATCAATGACATAGTCTTCAAGATCGGACCGCGTATCAATGCCTCCGGACGCATGATGAACGGTAAAGAAGCTGTCGACCTGCTATTGGCAAAAGACAGTGTCAGCGCCCGCGAAAAGAGCGAGAACATCAACCAATATAACGACGAACGCCGTGAGCTGGATAAACGCATTACAGATGAAGCAAACGCGATCATCGACAAATTCAGCAACATGGAAGACCGTAAAGCGATTATCGTATATGACCAGACATGGCATAAAGGAGTAATCGGTATAGTTGCTTCAAGGCTGACGGAGAAGTATTACCGCCCGGCTGTCGTTCTGACTAAATCATCAGAGCTTATTACGGGTTCGGCGCGTTCCATTACGGGTTTCGACATCTATAAAGCGATCGAAAATTGCCGGGATCTTTTAGAAAACTTCGGAGGACACACGTATGCCGCCGGACTTTCATTACGGGAAGATAAACTGGAAGAGTTCACCAGTCGTTTCCTTGAGCTGGCCGCTGAAGAGATTGTTCCCGAACAAATGACTCCCCAAATTGATATAGATGCCGTTTTGGATTTGAAAGATATCACCCCTAAATTCGCTAAAGAGCTGAAACAGATGAATCCTTTCGGCCCGGAGAACCAGAAACCTATCTTTTGTAGTATGAACGTTATGAACTACGGAACCAGCAAACTGGTAGGTAAAGACAGCGAACATATCAAACTTGAGCTTATTGACGATCATTCAAAGACGCCCGTTCATGCGATTGCTTTCGGCATGCACCAGTATTTCGATCATATCAAGGACATGAAACCGTTCAATATCTGCTATACAATTGAAGAAAATACATACAATGGCAATACAACGCTTCAATTGATGATAAAAGACATCAAAACCTACGATTACTAAGCTATACTGTGGATATCTTTCATGAGATATTAAATAAACATTGGGGATTTACCGCTTTTCGTCCGCTTCAGGAAGATATCATTCATTCCGTAGCAGCGGGAAAGGACACGCTCGGATTAATGCCTACCGGGGGTGGAAAGTCTATTACGTTCCAGGTTCCCGCATTGGCCTCGGACGGAGTTTGTATAGTCGTAACTCCGCTCATTGCTTTGATGAAAGACCAAGTCGACAACCTCCGCCGCCTCGGAATAAAAGCAACAGCCGTCTACTCAGGTATGACCCGTCAGGAAATTATCAAACAACTTGAGAATTGTATATTCGGTGATTATAAATTCTTATACGTTTCGCCGGAGCGGTTGCATACGGAGATTTTCCTGGCCAAACTGCAAGCGATGAATGTTTCACTGTTAGTAGTGGACGAAAGCCATTGTATATCTCAGTGGGGATACGACTTCCGTCCCTCCTATCTAACCATCGTTAATATACGCGAACAGCTTCCCGGAGTACCTGTATTAGCTCTAACGGCAACAGCGACGAAAGAGGTTGTCAAAGATATCCAGGCAAAATTGCATTTTAAGGAGGAAAATGTTTTCAAACAAAGCTTCCACCGTGAAAATCTATCCTATATAGTTCGTCATACGGACGATAAACTGAATACACTGGTTACTATCCTTCGGAAAGTTCCGGGAAGCGCTATCGTATACGTACGCAACCGGAAACGCACAAAGGAAATAGCCACCGTCCTGCAACAAGCCGGGATATCCGCCAATCATTATCATGCGGGAATAAACCGGGAAGAAAAAACCCTTCGCCAGAACAGCTGGAAAAATGACGAATGCCGCGTTATTGTATCCACTAACGCCTTTGGGATGGGTATAGACAAGCCCGACGTCCGGTTAGTTGTCCATATCGATATGCCCGGTTCATTGGAAGAATATTATCAAGAGGCCGGACGCGCCGGACGGGACAAAGAGAAAGCTTACGCAGTTGTATTATGTTCAAACAATGATAAAGCGAAGCTAAAGAAAAGGGCTACCGACGAATACCCTGAAAAAGAGTTTATACACCGGGTATATGAAGCGCTTGGAAATTATTATCAGATAGCCGTCGGATATGGTTTAGATACCGTCCATGATTTCTCATTAATTGAGTTCTGCTCTGCTTTTAAACTGCCGATGCTGCCAACTCACCACGCATTAAAAATACTGGAATTAGCCGGTTATATACAATATACTGAAGAAATAGAAAACGCTTCCCGCCTCCTTTTTACGGCCAACCGTGATGAACTGTACAAGTACCTTCATCAGGATAAACAAACGGACGAGGTAATCCAAACGATCCTCCGTTCATATACCGGACTTTTTGCCGACTACGTATATATTAACGAACGTATAATCGCTAGCCGTGCAGGTATATCTCCGGAAGTAGTGTACACCATCTTAATGAATCTATCTAAATACCGGATAGTTAATTATATTCCCCGGAAGAAAACACCGCTTATTATTTATACACAAACGCGTGAAGAGCAAAAGTATTTGACCATCCCCAGAGCAGCGTATGAAGACAGGAAAGAACGTTTTGAAAACCGCCTTGAAAGGGTATTAGAATACTTATACGACGAACATAAGTGCCGCAGCAGAATGTTGCTCCATTATTTCGGAGAGAAAAAGACTAAAGATTGCGGATGTTGCGATGTATGCCTGAAAAAGAATGAATCAGGCCTTAATAATGTCGACTTTAACTCTATAAAAGAATCATTGACAGAGATACTAACTACCGAACCGCAATTAGTAAAGTCATTGGTTGAAACCCTTCCCTATCCTATGGAAAAATGTCTAACGGTGATCCGTTTCTTATCAGAACATGATGACCGTTTCAAACTGGACAACGGATACCTCTCCCTTTCTTCTCAATAAGTCACTCGTAATATATCCAGAAAAGTGTCGGTTTACTTGTTTCTTTAAACAACTTGTCTAGTTGTTTCATGGTTTCGTTATCAATAACCGGGCATCCCTGGCTGTATCCTAAAGGTAAATGAAACGGATAAATCTGTCTGGAAGGTACGGGATTATGTGAATGGAGTACTATGATCCGGTCAAATGCATTGCTATTTGTCTTCTCCAAACCATGCATTTTATAATGAACATTGATGCCCCATTTGCTATAAGAGCGTATACCTATTTTATATTTTCCTAATGAAGTACAATAACTTCCCGGCACATTACTGAAAACCGGCTCTGTCTCTGTACTGTTTTCTCCATATCCATGTGCACAAAGGCTTGAATACATGATACTATCTGCCTTCATATCCCACACAAACAAACGCTTCTTACCGGAATGGATATTCATATTCACAAGGATACAATAGTCCGTGTTCATATCTTTTTGCTTGCAATATACCAGGGCAGTATCGGCTTTAGCTTTTAATTGTTGGTGTAAAATTGCTGTTTTTTCCTTACCCGAACAGGAAAGTGAAGTCAAAAGAAATACACAAAGGAGTAGTATAGACGTAGAATTGTTCATAATTACAAAGATAGAACTAAAACGAAAAAAGGATACCTTTTAAGTATCCTTTTTTAATCTGATGGGTGAAAGACGGGATTCGAACCCGCGACCCTTGGAACCACAATCCAATGCTCTAACCAGCTGAGCTACAATCACCATGTTTTGTCTATTGCGTTATCTAACTTTTAAGACGGTGCAAAGATAGACATTTAGTTTTATTCTCCAAATCTTTTATGCTCAAAAAAGAGGGAGATAAT
>DAMCDT010000003.1:0-33617 GCA_032058265.1 Tannerellaceae bacterium | reverse complement strand
AGCCTTCTGTTGGTAGCGTCGGGAGTGATGCCACTCAGGTTAGAAACATTAAGTTCCGTTATTTTCCTCCATTTAATATATTTGTCAATAAGCCACTTGGGATTTTCAACATTAGCTTCGCCTTTTGCGATATCGTCATAAACTTTATGTTGGAAATGTTTCCCTAAAGCCCATCTTCTGAATGGATTATTGTCCGGTTTATCGATAGATATATTCTTGATAGACATAGGGCAGACGTCCGTGCTATAGAACAAGGGAGCTTTGCATGCGCCGAAATACATTTGGAAAGTTCTCAACCGGTTTATACCGGGAACCTGGATCTCCTGTCTCCTTTCATTAAAGGAAGCTGTTAAGCGAGCGTTTTTCAGATCGAATTCGATGCGGACTTTCACCCATTGGTCGTAATCAATCGAAGGCAGATCGCTCCACCGGTAACTAAGTAGTATCTCATCTTTGTAGACCAGCCATATATTCGTGTCGTCGGATGCAAGGTTAGAAACTAAATCGATATTAGTATCGTCGTTTCCGATTATCCGGAAGATATAACCGAAATGGCCGTCGTCCCTGCGAAAACTTACATCAAAATCGAGCGTAAAGCCATTTGTCAATTTGAAAGGTTTGGAAGGGGTAAGATTTAAAGTGGTCCTTTTATCCTGCACTACCTCATGAGAGGAAAAGTATAACCCTGATAATTCTGTCTGGCAAAGTAGAGTTAATTGGCAAAGAAATAATAAAACAATCCCTATAAGAAATGATCGCATCACACGCTATAGTATTACATTCTTCAATCCTCGTTATTTCGTCAAAAATAGATATTATTATTGAATTTGGAATAAAACACGGGTATTAATAGTATTTTAATAAGATATTAATAGGCTTGTTAGCCATTTGTTAATAAGACAGAGTTACTTTTGGTCCATAATTTATCTATAGTGCATAATAATTAAAAATATAATACCATGAAGTTATTAACGAGACAAATTATTCTCTTTTCTTTAGTTATTTATAGCTGCTTTCCCACTGTATGGGCACAAGGGAAGCAACCGGTGGATTATGTGAATCCATACATGGGTAATATCAGTCATTTATTAGTGCCCACTTATCCGACAATACATCTGCCTAACAGTATGTTGCGTGTATATCCCGAACGTGGCGACTTCACGGGCGATGTATTGTCAGGATTACCATTGATCGTAACCAGCCACCGTGGAAGTTCGGCCTTTAACTTAAGTCCTTACCAGGGAGACGAAGCAGGCATTAAACCGGTGATTGCTTTCAGTTATGATCATGAGAAACTAAAACCTTATCATTATGAAGTGTTCTTAGACGACCAATTAACGCAGGTAGAATATGCCCTTTCGCATCAGTCGGCCATTTACCGGATTGATTTTACACAGAAAAATAAGCCGGTTTACCTGATACTGAACTCACGTCGCGGACAGATAAAAGTAAATGGAAATATAGTAAGCGGTTACCAACAACTGGAAAATAACACAAGGGTTTACCTGTATCTGGAAACAGAAACCAAACCGTTAAAATCGGGTACATGGAGTAATAACGCCATTAATACGAACACTACGGAAATGGAAGGACGGAATGCCCATATCGTTATGTACTATGGCGACCAGCCACAAACGCTTAAGTTGCGTTATGGCATCTCATTTATCAGTGAAGAACAGGCAAAAGAAAACCTGAAACGCGAACAAACAAACTACGATGTTAAGCAATTGGCTGAGAAAGGCCGCAAAATATGGAACGACGCATTAGCAAAAATAAAAGTAGAAGGTAATGATGAGACGGATAAAACCATATTCTATACCTCATTGTACCGTTGCTACGAACGTCCGGTAAATATCAGTGAGAGCGGACGCTATTTCAGCGCATTCGACGGAAAAGTACACGAAGACGGAGGAGAACCGTTCTATACCGACGACTGGATTTGGGATACTTATCGTGCAACACATCCATTGCGTGTATTGATCGACGTAGAAACAGAGGTAGATGTGATCAACTCTTACTTGCTTATGGCAGAACAGATGGGCAATTACTGGATGCCTACGTTCCCGGAAATTACAGGCGATTCACGCCGCATGAACTCCAATCACGCCGTTGCTACCGTAGCGGATGCCTATACGAAAGGACTGCGTGGCTTTGATCTGGAGAAAGCCTATATGATCTGTAAGAAAGGGATTGAAGAAAAAACATTGATACCGTGGTCTGGAGCTCCTGCCGGATGGCTGGATGATTTTTATAAGGAACATGGATATATACCTGCGCTTGCACCGGGTGAAAAAGAAACCGTTCCGAACGTGAACTCATTTGAGAAAAGACAGCCCATTGCCGTTACGTTAGGTACGGCATACGACCAATGGTGTCTGGCACGAATTGCCGGTGCATTGGGTAAAAAAGACGAAGAAAGCCATTATCTGAAATGCGCGTTGAACTACAGGAATGTCTATAATCCGGAAACAGGTTTCTTCCATCCGAAAGATAAAAACGGAAAATTCATCGAACCGCTTAATTACAGTTTCGACGGAGGCCCGGGAGCACGTGAATACTACGGCGAGAACAACGGTTGGATCTATCGTTGGGACGTTCCGCATAACGTAGCCGATTTAATCCAATTGATGGGCGGAAGGGAAAAATTCCTGCACAATCTTAATGACATGTTTGTACAACCGCTCGGCAGAAGTAAGTTTGAATTTTATGCTATGATTCCCGACCATACGGGCAATGTAGGACAGTTCTCAATGGCAAACGAGCCATGTTTACATATACCTTACCTGTACAATTACGCGGGACAACCATGGAAGACACAAAAACGTATCCATACCCTGATGAACCAATGGTTCCGTAACGACCTGATGGGTTTACCCGGTGACGAAGACGGCGGCGGCATGTCGGCATTTGTTGTCTTTTCACAGATGGGATTCTATCCGGTGACGCCCGGTTTCCCTGCCTATAATATCGGTAGCCCGTTCTTCGAAGAGGTGAAAATGACGTTAAGCAATGGCAAGGTTTTCGAAGTGGAAGCACAAAACTATTCCAAAGAAAACAAATATATCCAGTCAGCCACCCTGAACGGCAAAGCATGGAACAAACCGTGGTTTGAACACTCTGAAATTCAGAATGGCGGAAAACTCGTCCTTGTAATGGGAAGTAAAGCCAACAAGGCATGGGGCGCCGGGGTAAATGATGCCCCCCCTTCCGCATCCAAATAACAAAGTACTGCCATGAAAAAAGAAACCGATAGGGCAAAAAGGAGTATTCTACTCCTGATTATGCTGTTTGCTGTCATAGGTTGTTATGCGCAATCAGCACCAAAGAAGATCATAGCAAATCCGCTAAACCTGAATTATCGTTTTCAATTGGAGGAACCGGGCAGGCGGGAAGCGGCCGATCCGGTACTGGAATACTTTAAGGGAAAATACTATCTGTTTGCATCCAAATCGGGCGGCTATTGGAGTTCGCCGGATTTATGCGACTGGACATATATCCCTTGCAATACAATCACCACTATTGAGGATTACGCCCCGACAATACTTGTTCACAACGATGCTTTATACTATTTGGGATCGAGCGGTAATCCGCAGATATTCAAAACAACAAATCCCGATGTGGATAACTGGCAACCGGTTGAAACAAAGTTCACCTACGGTATGACAGACCCGGCATTCTTTAAGGATGATAATGGAGATATGTTTATGTATTGGGGATGCTCGGATGTCGATCCTATCATGGGAGTGCAGATCGATCCCGAAGATGGCTTCAAGGCAATCGGCAAACCGGTCGTATTGATCGAACACAATGTGGAGAAGTATGGCTGGGAAGTTCCCGGAGAGAATAATAATGAAGACAGGGTAGGGTGGAACGAAGGCCCGTGTATCATTAAATATAAAGGTATGTATTATCTGCAATACGCAGCCCCCGGAACCGAATACCGTATCTATGGTGACGGGCTTTACCTGTCGGACAAACCGTTGGGACCTTATACATACGTGGAGAACAGCCCGTTCTCTTTCAAACCCGGAGGTTTTATCGGTGGCGCGGGGCATGGGCATACATTCCAGGATAAACACGGGAATTACTGGCATGTGGCTACCATGAAAATATCCCAACGTCACTCATTTGAACGGCGGCTGGGACTATTCCCAACCTATTTGTCTGCGAAGGATGATAATATGTATGCACATACGGTGTTTACTGATTACCCATTTTATATTCCTGACAGGAAAACTGATTTTGAAAACAACGATCTCTCCATGCAATGGAATATGTTGTCTATCGGCAAAAAAGTTGAGGCTTCTTCCTCATTAACCGGACATGAAGCATCCAAAGCGAACGATGAAATGGTAGAAACATGGTGGGCGGCTAAAACCGGAAATGCAAACGAATGGTGGAAAGTAGACCTCGGCAAACTGATGGAGGTAAAAGGCATACAGGTAAACTTTGCCGATCATGATTTCAAATTGCTTGGCCCGGATACCTATATCTACCAATATAAGATAGAAGCTTCGGACGACGGCAATAAATGGACAACCATAGTTGACCGTACAGACAACAGCAAAGATATGCCGCATGAACTGATCGTTTTAGACAAACCGGTAAATACAAGACATATCCGCATCACCAACACGAAGCCGATGGACGGCAAATTCTCCTTGTACGGCTTGCGTGTATTTGGCGACGGCAAAGGAAAACTGCCTTCGAATGTTTCAGGATTTCAGGTAAACAGGGATACGGATGACACACGTATTATCCGCTTTAAATGGAATGAATCAGACGCGACCACCGGATATATTATCAGGTGGGGCGTAAACAAAGAGCAATTGAAGAATGCAACGATGGTATCCGGTAACGAATACGAGGGACGGTTCTTTAACCGCGACTCAAACTATTACTTCACGATAGATGCCTTTAATGAAAACGGGTTGGTAAGAGGTGAAAATATCAAAGCATCGGTAAAGTAAAAAGACGGCAATGTTACTTCAAAAAGGATGCACCCTTTTTCCAAAAAGATCGCATCCTTTTACTAAAAACATTGTATCCTTTTGACAATGGCATAACGATGTTTTCAGAAGGAAGGCCAGGATTACAATCAGAAGGAAGAAACCATATAGAATATTAAGATATGAATTGGAATAACAAACGGATCAAAAGTATTATCATGAGCCTCCTGCTCATCGTTCCGGTCGTGCTGAACGCACAGCAAAAAGAAGTTTATCAGGACGAGAATGCGCCTTTACATGACCGCATAACGGACTTGCTCTCAAAAATGACAATCGAAGAGAAAATAAGCCTGTTAGTAGCTACCTCTCCCGACATTCCGCGGTTAGGCATCACCCATTATTATCATGGGAATGAAGCACTGCATGGTGTGGTGCGTCCGGGACGGTTTACC
This sequence comes from Tannerellaceae bacterium, assembly GCA_032058265.1. GTDB lineage: Bacteria > Bacteroidota > Bacteroidia > Bacteroidales > Tannerellaceae > DFXE01. Next base: position 28,216 of record DAMCDT010000003.1, on the reverse strand, counting down.
GTTTTCCCACAGGCTATCGGACTGGCCAGTATGTGGAACCCCGACCTTCATTACAAAGTGGCTACCGCTATCTCCGACGAGGCAAGGGCGCGTTGGAACGAACTGGACGGTGGTAAACAGCAAACCATGCAATTCAGTGACTTGCTTACCTTTTGGTCTCCCACTGTCAATATGGCGCGCGACCCGCGTTGGGGACGTACACCTGAAACTTACGGCGAAGATCCTTATTTGTCGGGTGTGCTCGGTACGGCATTTGTAAAAGGCTTACAGGGTGATGATCCGCGTTATCTCAAAGTTGTGTCTACACCCAAACATTTCGCAGCCAACAACGAAGAGCATAACCGTTTCGTTTGCAATCCGCAGATATCCGAAAAGCAATTGCGGGATTATTACCTGCCCTCGTTCGAAGCATGTATCCGTGAAGGGAAAGCAGCGTCTATCATGTCTGCCTACAATGCGATCAATGATGTACCGTGTACGGCAAACCCGTGGTTACTGACCAAAGTATTGCGTGAAGACTGGGGATTTGATGGCTATGTGGTTTCCGATTGTGGCGGGCCTTCCCTGTTGGTTAGCGCCCATAAATATGTAAAAACGAAAGAAGCGGCGGCGACACTTTCCATCAAAGCCGGATTAGACCTGGAATGTGGTGACGATGTATATATGCAACCGTTGCTGAATGCCTACAATCAGTATATGGTCAGCAGGGAAGATATAGACAAGGCAGCGTACCGGGTCTTACGAGCACGTATGAAATTGGGTTTGTTCGACAACCCCGCCAATAATCCCTATAATAAACTTTCACCGTCTATTGTCGGCTCGGAGAAGCATAAAGAACTGGCATTGGAATCGGCGCGTCAGAGCATTGTCCTGCTGAAAAATAAAAACAATACCCTGCCGATCAACCCGGATAAGGTGAAGTCGATAGCTGTGGTCGGTATCAATGCCGCAACACCTGAGTTTGGAGATTACAGCGGAGCGCCCGTAAATGAACCGATATCTGTACTGGAAGGAATCCGCCGCAGGGTAGGAGATAAGGTGAAAATCGTATATGCCCCGTGGAAATCTGCCAAAGACGGCATGGAACTGATACAGGGAGATAATTTCCCCGAAGGATTAAAAGTAGAGTATTTCGATAACATGGAACTGAAAGGAACGCCCAAGGTAAGGCAAGAGCAATGGTTGAACTTTGAACCGGCTAACCAGGCTCCCGACCCATTCCTGCCTAAGTCGCCCCTGTCGGTGCGCTGGAGCGGAAAACTCCGCCCGACGGTTTCCGGACGTTATACGTTAAGCCTTACCTCAGACGACGGCGCACGCTTGAGCCTCGACGGCAAGATGCTGATCGACGCATGGGGAGGACACGCTGTACGGACAGATACGGTAGCCATCGACCTCGTGGCCGGGCAGACATACGACCTCATGGCTGAGTATTATGATAACCGCGATTATGCCGTTGCACGCCTGCAATGGAGAGTTCCGCAGGTAGGAAAGAAAGACCTGATCGACCTGTACGGTGAAGCGGGTGAAGCGGTTCGTTCATGTGAGCGGGTAATTGCCGTGATGGGTATCAACAAATCCATCGAACGCGAAGGACAAGACCGCTACGATATCGAACTGCCCGAAGACCAACAAGAGTTCTTACGTGAAATATATAAGATCAATCCGAACATAACATTGGTATTAGTGGCCGGAAGCTCACTGGCTATCAACTGGATGGACGAACATATCCCGGCAATCGTCAACGCATGGTATCCCGGAGAACAGGGCGGAACTGCCGTTGCAGAAGTCTTGTTCGGCGATTATAATCCCGGCGGAAGACTACCGCTGACGTATTATAAAACGCTGGACGAACTGCCTCCGTTTGATGATTATGATATCACTAAAGGCCGTACCTACCAGTACTTTGAAGGAAAACCTTTATATCCGTTCGGCTACGGGTTAAGCTATACGACATTTAAGTACAGCCAGTTGAAAGTAGAAGATAAAGGCGAAACTATCTCCGTATCTTACAAGATAAAAAATACCGGAAACAGGGATGGCGACGAAGTATCCCAGGTATATGTCAAACTCCCGGTAGAAGGCGCTCCGATGAAAGAATTGAAAGGTTTCAAACGTACGCACATAAAGAAAGGTCAAACAGCAGATATCCGTATTGACATTAAGAAAGAAGCGTTACGGAATTGGGACGACAGCCGGAAAAAGTTCATTGTTCCTGCCGGAATCCATTACTTTATGGTGGGTTCTTCCTCGGCTGATATAAAATTAAGTACCCTGCTGCAAATCAATCAGTGATCTTTAATCGATTTACCATATAAGTAAAATTAAAAAGAAAAAACGTTTTATTAATTTATATGAAAATGAATGTGTTATGAAAAAAGTTGTGTTTTTAATTCTTGCCATATTTATGGTTTTAACCGGATGTAAAAATCAAACAAAGCAAGAGGAAGTCGTTCTTGCTGAAAATCCATTTATCCGTCATCTGTATACCGCTGATCCTTCTGCCCATGTCTGGGACGACGGACGATTATATGTATATGCCTCACACGATATAGCTCCCCCGAGGGGTTGTGATTTAATGGACAGGTATCATGTGTTTTCTACCGATGATATGCTCAATTGGACGGATCATGGGGAGATACTCAACTCAAGCCAAGTTCCGTGGGGACGTCCCGAAGGAGGATTCATGTGGGCCCCCGACTGTGTTTACAGGAACGGAACATATTATTATTACTTCCCCCATCCGAGCGGAACCGACTGGAATAATACCTGGAAAGTGGGTGTGGCGACAAGCAATAAACCGGCAAGTGACTTTGAAGTCAAAGGTTATGTGGAAGGATTAGGCGATGATACTTTCGCCATGATCGACCCGTGTGTCTTTACCGATGATGACGGCCAGGTATATTTCTATTACGGAGGCGGCGGAAGATGCGCCGGAGCCAGACTGAAAGACAATATGATGGAACTGGCGGAACCGTTGAAGTTCATGGAAGGTCTTCAGGATTTCCATGAAGCCACCTGGGTACACAAAAGAAACGGTGTCTATTACCTGTCTTATTCCGACAACCACCCCGGCGAAGGCAACCGCATGAACTACGCAACCAGCGACAGCCCACTAGGCCCCTGGAAGTACCAGGGCATCTATATGGACCCGACCGGTTGCGACACAAACCACGGCTCAATCGTAGAATATAAAGGACAATGGTATGCTTTCTACCACAACAAAGTCCTCTCCGGTCAGGGTAACCTCAGATCAATTTGCGTTGATAAATTATATTATAACCCGGATGGTACTATCCAAAAAGTAATCCAAACAGGGAGAAAGAGTGAATTGAATGATTGAAAATTTAATTTTTTTGATAGCTTTGTGAGCAATCCGTTTGTTAGACCATTTTTTTAAATACTAATACCATGAATCGAAGAAAGTTTTTGAGGACGGGCGCATTTTCAGCCGCCGCATTTACTATTTTACCCCGGAATGTTTTAGGAGGAACAAACTTTTTAGCTCCAAGTGATCAAATTAATTTAGGAATTATCGGGTGTGGCGCTCAGGGACGTTGGACACTGGCTCCTGAGTTTGCCCGCCGTGCGAATCTCGTAGCTGCTGCTGATTGTGATTCGATCCGCTTACAAGCCATGCAGGAAATTGTGGAAGGCGAAACGACAAAAGCCAGAGGAAAAGCATACAAAGGCTTCAAACAATACGCCGAATACAGGGACTTGCTTGCCCGCAAGGATATTGACGGTGTGATTATTGCTACCCCTGATCACTGGCATGCGGTACAAACGATTGAAGCCTGCCGTGCCGGAAAAGACGTCTATGTTGAAAAACCGATGTCGCATAGTATCGAAGAAGGCCGTGCTATGGCTAATGCCGTACAGAAGTATAACAGGGTACTACAGGTAGGTAATATGCAGCGTTCGTGGCGTAACTTCAGACATGCCTGTGAACTGGTACGCAATGGCTATATCGGTGATATAAAAGAAATAAAAGTTTCCGTAGGACCTCCACCCATACCGTATGATTTACCGGCTCAGCCTGTTCCGAAGCATGTGAACTGGGAAAATTGGATTGGCCCGGGTCCAATGAATCCGTATAACGAAGAATTACTGCCTCCTATTGAAAAAAGGACATTCCCTAACTGGCGGAATTATAAAGAGTATGGCGGAGGTATGATTACAGATTGGGGAGCCCACATGTTTGATATAGCACAATGGGGCATGGGAATGGACGATTCAGGCCCGGTTGAATACATCCCTGCCGACGGTAAAGACTATAAAGTACTGACTATGCACTATGCTAACGGCGTGGTAATGACCCATGAACAATTCAGGAAAGACGACGGAAATGCCGTACGTTTTATAGGTGATAACGGAGTAATCGATATCAGCAGGGGCTTTCTTGATACAATACCTGCTAAACTACAGAATCACGAAATAGGGGAGAATGAGATCAGGCTTTACAGGAGTAATGACCATTATGCGGATTTCCTGAACTCGATGAAAACGCGCAAGCAACCTCTCAGCACAGTTGAAGTAGGCCATCGGACTACCTCCTTGTGCATGATTGTGAATCTTTGCTACGAATTGAAACGCCGGTTAGTTTGGAATCCAGAAAAAGAAGAGTTCGTAAATGATGATGAAGCGAATAAGCGCCGGTCTAATAGTATACGTTCTCCGTACAGTCTGAATGTGTAAGAAAATATAATATCGGAAAGAGCAGTTTCAATAACTGCTCTTTTTATATTATTAGATTTCTTCGCTGTCGTCGCTTCCTAACGTATAACTTTCGAATTCAGTTTTGCTGGTACTGCTCATCATAGGCGCCGGTTCCATCGGAAGTTCTTCTTCGCTTTCTTCCAATGTCATATTACAAGTTCCGGAGAATTTAGCGCTTGGTTCAACCACAAGGGCATGTGTAGTAATAATACCTTTAATAACAGCCGTAGGTTTTAAAACCAATACTTCGCTTGTAGTAATACTACCTACTACAGTCCCGAGTATTTCCGCATTGACAGAAATAATGTCTCCTTCTACCTGTGCTGTTGGGCCGATCACGATTTTGCCGCCACAACTGATAGTTCCTTCAATTCTTCCATCTAATCTAAAATCACCGTCTGTTGTAACGTCTCCTTTTACGGTTGTACCAAAAGCCAAAGCATTATGCAAAACACCAACAGGGGTCTCATCGTTATATTTTGTTCCCATACAAAAAGATTAATTAATTATAGTATTCAGCAAATATAAGAATATTTTTATATAACATGGAATTTTATTTATTTTTACCTTTAAAAAATATCAATAACAAATCTCATTTGCAAAATCACAAAACATTTCGGAAAGTTAATCCGTTGTTTATTTTATAAGGCAAACTATCTCATTGAATAGTAGATAAATACATTGAGTAAAAATCATTCTGCTGAAGATTATTAATGTTAACGAATTATTGATTATATTCATTTTATTATTTTATAATGTAATTAAATATCCATTTTAATAATAAGGGATACACACCATGTTTTTGTTTAATGAATTAAATTTCTTGCTTAATATAAACTTAATATCATACAATAGTGCACTAATTTAATAATGCGTGGTGATTTATTGTAATATTTAGAATTTTACATTTAATAAATAATCTGCGGCTGTGCGGATGCATTGTTCCGGATCGGAAGGTTTATCATGTTCTACAATGAAATGTTTAGCTCCGGCTATATCGTTCAGCTTAAAGATTGATGGAAAATCAATAATTCCTTCGCCTACACATTCGAAACTTCTGTCGGGAGTTTTATCCATGTCTTTCACATGGAATACGGGATATCGTCCAGGGTATTTTTTGATATACTCAATTGCAGACTGGTTTCCTTTGGTTATCCAGTATAGATCCAGTTCAATATCAACACAGTCCGGATCGAGGTTGCTCATCAGAATATCAAAAGGCATTTCACCTTCTGTCGGATAGAATTCCAGATCATGGTTATGATACAGCAACTTCAATCCTTCTCTTTTGCAGATCGCACCGCCTTTGTTCAGGTTGTCAGCAACCTGTTTCCAGTCGTCAGCTTTCTTATTCTGCCCATCGTCTGTCCAGGGCCAGTAGCATACGATATATTTTTTCTCTAATTCGTGGCATGCAAGGATGTCTTTCATTAATTGTTCCGTATTATTCATTGCGGCCATACTCGTTGGACCCAGTAGCGGGTTAAGTTTTAAATCTTTCAGGAAAGCCTTGAAGGAAGTTGTATCCATACCGAACGTTCCTCCGAATTCGAGGTCTTTGTAACCCATGGAGGCAATCTCTGTTAAAGCTTTTCGCGGATCATTTTCCAACCATTTACCGCCCGTGTTGCCTGTAATAACTCCAAAGCTGGGCAATGTGTTTGAGGATTGTTTACAGGAACTGCTCAAAAATGATGGAGCTAAGCATAAGCCGGATAGAATACCGGCGGTTTTCATAAAATCACGTCGTTTCATAATAGTAGTTTATTTAAATAGATGGATATTTCCAGGGTGCCCTGTAAGATGGGGTCAGGTAAGCATCTGCTTCTTTGTTATCAATAAATTTCTTCGCAGTGTCGTCATACATTAAGATAGACCGGGTACGTGCGGCTATATTACCTAAGTGTGCATATTTGGCACATAAGCTACCGTTTTCAATGGTACAGGCGGTATCAAAAGATCGTGTTTTCATACAATTCAGGAAATTGGTAACGTGGTCTTTATGATCCTGGTAATCAGCTTGTACTTTTATTGACTCCAGCAGTTTATTTCGTTTATTTGTATGATCCCATTCCGGTATGATCTCCCAGCTATCACGGTCAGCCACTAGTGTGCCGTTTGTTCCTTTGAATGCTATGCCGTAATGGCGGTTATACGGTCCGGTCTCCACTCCTCCGGTATGGCTCCAGTTCATAATAAACGAATCGAATTCGTAGATCACATTTTGCGTATCGAACGTTTCCGGCGCGTTATCCGGATAAGCGTACTTTCCACCGATGGCTGTTACCCGTTTCGGCATATTTTTGATATTCATTCCCCATAATACCATATCTAACAGGTGAACACCCCAATCAGTCATTAATCCGCCGCCATACGCCCAGAACATCCGCCATGAACCGTGAAAATGCTGTTCATTGAAAGGCCGTGCCTTTGCCGGACCTTGCCATGTTTCATAATCCACACCTGCGGGAACCGGAGAATCGGGTATGGGTTTGCTGAGCGCTCCGTAATTGAAGTTTCCCCAAACATCGGCACGGGCTATTTTACCAAGCTTACCGGTATTCAAATAGTCAACCATGGCTTTCCAATGATTGCCGCTGCGCTGCTGTTGTCCTACGGTAGTAACCCTGCCGTAGCGTTTGGCTGCATTTACCATGCTATCGCATTCAGCTATATAATTTGCGATAGGTTTTTCTACATATACGTCTTTCCCGGCAGAACAAGCATCTACAAACTGAAGGCAATGCCAATGATCAGGTGTACCTACAATTACCGCATCCAGTTCTTTTAGTTCCAACATCTTTCGGTAATCGGAAAATAATTGCGGTTTCTTTCCCCTTAGCTTTTCTACTTCGTTCGCCCTGTTATTCAGGATATTCTGGTCGATATCGCATAGGGCAATACAATCTACGTCTTTATGAAGCAGGAAATCACTCAGGTTACTCCATCCCATATTCCGGCAGCCAATTAATCCGACCCTTATTTTGTCGTTTGCTCCCGCGTAATTAATGTTTAATTGTTCGGCACTCCATCCGGAAGGAATAATCAGGCCCGCTGCCATGGCAGAGGCGGATGTTTTAAGGAAATTTCGTCGTGTTATCATAATGTATTAATTAATAAGTAAGAAATAGTGGTCTTTAAATCAAAAAAATCAAATTTGTATGCTTCCGGCTAATTTATCGAGCCAGCCAGGGAGTGAATCCAGATGGTTGATACGGTCGGCAAATATAACCGGCGCAAATAATGCAATCTGTAAATCCCTGCATTTCTCACGTAAACTACTTTCAACCGGGAAATAACTGGCTAAGATCGCATGTGAGATATCTCCTCCGTACGTTTCACGTACAGCGTCAACTTTATAAACATCGTTTTGTGTAACGTTGCCGGATTTACATTCAATAAATATTAGTTTTTGTTCATCATTTAGTAAAATATCAACTTCATTTTTGGTGCGTGTACTGTCATTAGCGGTATGGAAAATAACACTTTGCCATACTTCGGGAAGGTTGTCCTGTTTACTGCTCCATTCCCTGACCTTTGCGGCAACTAATGTCTCCCACCAACGACCTTCAAAATAAAGGGAACAACCATTGGGATAAGGAATGTTGAGTAATATCTGTTCTTTCAACGTAATAAGTAACGTTCCGTTCTCCTGGACAAACCGTAATTTGTCGGAAAAGGTACGGGTAGGAGGCAGACGATTCAGTTGCCGGTTACTGTAAGAATCGAAGAATTTTTGTATGCGTCCGTGTTCCTTCGGATATTCTTCAATAAATGTTTTAATCCGTTGGGCTGAACGGATATCGGTTTCAGTCAGGCTATCCGTATAACTGGTTATTTTATTTCCGTTTAACGCCAGTATTTCTTCGTTTTCAAGTGTACTGTGCATCGGATGCCTTTCGAAAGTGTCCAGATGAACTATATCGCCTTGCTGCGTTAGATATAAGATTTGGGCATTATGTTCCTTCGCTACCGAGAAGGCGGAAAAGGCCATGATCTTGGTTCCTTCCGACAGATTATAAATAAACTCACCCGTATTTTCCTGATGTATTTTACGGCAGGCTGAAATAACACTTTCAGCGTTATAAGCTTCAACAGAATAAGTTTTGTATTGAATGCAATGCGGCAATAAAGGATACATGGTTTGAGGAACATACCGTGTTTCCTTTGTATAAAGCAAATGGATCACGTCAGGGCCAAACTCTTTAACACCATGATAAGCTGAGGTTATTTCCTTGCCTATTAAAATAATTTGATGTTTCATAATGCCAGTAAAGATAAAAAAAGTCTAAGTTGTAACAAACGAGAGCACAAAAGGATTAATAAAAAATGAGGCTATCTCTAAATATAAGAGACAACCTCATGCAATATATTGGGCGTAAATTGATATTAAGCCAGATGGAAATCTTTCAGTTCCTTTTGAAGTTCCTGACGGGCGAAGAATATACGGCTCTTTACAGTTCCTAACGGTACATCTAGTTTATCTGCGATTTCATTATATTTAAAACCACTCAGATACATAGAGAAAGGAGTCTTTAAATCATCATTCAGACTATTAATCGCGATACCTATCTCTTGAATCTGGTAAGAAGATTCAGGAGAGTCAAAACCTGAATCATTGAGAATATCCAGATTATATATATCAGCTCCCTGATCGATGACAGATTGTGTGCGGACTATTTTATGATAATTGTTGATAAAGATATTACGCATTACTGTTAACACCCATCCTTTAAAATTAACATTGTCTACAAATTTGTCCTGATTGTTTAAAACTTTAAGTGTTGTGTCTTGCAGCAGGTCTTGGGCATCGTCTCTATTTGCAGTGAGCATCAAAGCAAAATTCATCATATTATCCTGCATACTTAATAATTTCTGTTGGAATTGCAATGCATTCATAATTATAGTTATTTATAGGGTTGTTTACATGTTTTGCGCTACTCTCTCGAGGAAGCAATACAAAGATAGGTCATAAAAGGCAGTGTTAAAATTGGTTTTATCAATGTTAATATAGAAAATACTTACTTTAAGATTTATACCAAAATTTGACAGCAAATGAGCAATATTTACAAGTTTGGCAACTTCAAAAAAATAGAATACACAAGTGGTTGATTATTATTTACAACAATAAATTATATGGTTTTTTAAGAATAATATCGGATGTTGGTTTTTAATTAATTGTTTAGGTAGATTGATTTTTATTTATTTAATTTGAGAAAAGAAATCTACTTTGTTGCCATGATAAACAATACTACTAATCCATCTGTACAATCTTTTTATTCATTTATAACAACATGTAGCTTTGTTGAGTTACAAATAAATATAACACCATCCGAAGACGTTTATATAGATGGGTGGATAGGTGCTGCTTTAAGAAATAACCTGTTACATGCGGCTGAAAATATAAATGTTATAGGAGCCGTTTCCTTACGAAAAATAATAAATATACTTACCATTAAACAAACTAATCCTCTTTATGATGAAATGAAAGGAGGGTTTCCGAAGGGATACGGAATTACACTACATTCACATATTGAAAATATCTTTTCCTGCCAACTGAAAAAAGATGAGGTCGTACGTTTTTCGATCTTATTGTACGGACATTTCAGCGACTATACTACACCATTTAAAAATGCTGTAAAAAAAATGTGCGAAAGAGGGATCGGAAAGCCCTTAACCCCTTTCCGTTTAATAGATATTTCGATAAAGCCGGTTATTACATTGTCCGACTATATGGATCAGAAATGTAATGAAAACGAACGTTTTCTTTCCATCAAATACCTTACGCCTACCAATCTTTATAATAGATATTATAACAATACCCCGGGAGTATATATAGATAGGCAGCATGAATTTCCCGGATTTTACCAACTGGTACGTTCTGCTGCTTACCGGATAGCAAAACTAACCGCTTTATACACTTTTCCGGATGATGAGGAACTTTATACTGAAACCGAAAAGCGAATGGACGAATTCACTCAATATGCTGTAACTGTACTACTTTCGTCTGCACAGTTAAAACGCATAAAAGTAGAAAGTACGGCTAAAAAAGGAACAGCAGACCGTATTCAATTTTCCGGTTATACCGGAGAGGTTTGCTTTGAAGGTAATTTCAACTACTACCTTCCCCTCCTGCTTTTTACCGAAAACATAGGAGCAGGCAATAACCTTACCTATGGCTTAGGAAGATATCAGATTGTGAAACATTAAATAAAAAATGCTTATGGAGAACAAGAAAACACGGTATTTGTATGGTGCAGCCGTACAAGGAATTCAGGATTTTATCTTTCAAACCAATAAGTTGAGGGAGATAGTAGGAGCAAGTGAACTGGTAGAACAGATTTGTACTACTGCATTTGACAAATATGCAGTTGGTGGAGAATCCATAGTCCGTGCGGCAGGTAACATTAAATATCTATTTAATACGGATGCGGCATGTGCAGAAGCGGTAGAGAATTTCCCCCGCAAAGTCATGAGTATGGCTCCGGGTATTACCATTAGCCAGGCAGTAGTTTCCATACACAATGAAGAAGAATATGCAAAAAAAGCAGATGAATTGGAAAAACTTCTTATTGCCCAAAGAAATAAACAAGTAAGGCCTGTTACAGTAGGCTTGATGTCTATCAAACGTGCTCCATCCACAGGCTTTCCTGCTATTGCATATAATAAAGACGGTGATCTTATCGATGAGGCTTCTTTACATAAATCAAAACATGCTACGGTTAAGAAATTGGCCGTTAAATCTTTTGGTAAAGAAATATCAGACAAACAAATAGCTTATAATATTGAAGAGATAGTTGGTAAAAATAATTGGATCGCTATCATTCATGCAGATGGCAATGGAATAGGAAATATAGTAAAGGCTGTAGCGGCAAACCAAGCTGACATGAGCAAATTTTCAAAAATGCTGGATGATATAACCAAGATTGCAGCTAATAAAGCATATGATTCATTAATAGAAAACAATAGATTTGATGAAACTAAGATTATCCCCTTACGCCCGGTGGTTCTTAGCGGGGATGATATGACACTTATTTGCCGTGCCGATTTAGCGGTTGATTATACTAAAAAATTCATTGAAGAATTTGAAATACAATCACAAAACATCTTAAAGGGATTATCTCTACATAACGAAGAAAATAAAAAGTTTATTGAAGACGGTTTAACCGCTTGTGCCGGAATTGCTTTTGTTAAGGCCTCTTATCCGTTTCATTATGCTGTTCATTTGGCAGAGATACTTTGTTCAAGGGCTAAAAAAGCGTCAAAACGGATAGATAAAGATTTAGCGCCCTCTTGTTTGATGTTCCATAAAGTGCAGGATAGTTTTATTGAAGATTTTAGTAAAATAGCAGAACGGGAATTGATACCCAGTGGAACAAAATTAACATTTGAGGCAGGCCCTTACTATTGCGGAAGAAGGGCTCTGGAAAAATATTTTAAAGAATGTCCTGCTAGTGTCGATACTCTTTTAAAGAATATAAAAATAATCAAAGATTCGCCGGTTAAATCACATATACGGGAATGGTTGAACCTTCTCTTTAACAACGTTGGTTTTGCCAACCAAAAAATGCAAAGGGTTATAAACCTGAATCCATCTATTGCAGCAAGCTTACATCTTAATGAGTATAAGAACCTGGGTGTTGATGAAGAAAAAATAGTACCGTTTTATGACATGCTTTCTTTATTATCCATATTATATAATGAAACAAATAAAATCAAGGAGGATTAAAAATGGATATTAGATATAAAATTAAATTTTACAGTGACTGGCATTGTGGTTCAGGACTAAGTTCGGGTGCTGATTTAGATTTACTGGTCGTAAAAGATAAATATAAACTGCCATTTATTCCCGGAAAAACAATGAAGGGACTAATTAAGGAGGCCCTGGAAGAAATAAAGGAGTTTAAAAGGGATCAAATAGATTTGGTTCCTTTGTTAGGAAAAGAGGCTAATGCTGCTAATGACGCAAATGATAAAGATATACAAGGCGCTTGCTTTTTTAAAAATGCAGAATTGGAAAAAACTTTAAAAGATAAAATTATTGATAATGGCCTGCAAGAATATTTGTATAAAGATATTTCATCTACGGCTATTAATAAAGAGGGGGTGGCTGATGAACACAGTCTGCGAAGAATGGAAGTGACTATTCCTTGCGAATTGGAAGGTGAAATATTGGCTGTTCCCGATGAACATGAAAAATTATTTTCCGATGCATTAAAATTCATCAAACGATTGGGACAAAACCGGAATAGGGGATTAGGAAGATGTTCGATCTATATTATCCCTCCCGGTAAAAAGGAAGGAGAAACATTATGAAAAGATTATATTTTAAATGTACACTGGAAACTGATGTAATTATAAACCAGAAAGCATCAACGGTAGGAAATCAGGAAACGTTGGATTTTATACCAGGCAACAATTTCCTCGGAATTGTGGCTGGAAAGTTATATTCGCAACTCTCTTCGGCAGATTCACTCAGTCTCTTCCATACAAAAACCGTAAAATTTGGGGATGCGCATCCGGCTGAAGTAATAAAAGTAGATGAAAATAATGAAATTGTTAAACGTTCTATAAAGATACCGGCTTCTTTTTATAAACCGAAACTGGATAATAAAGAAGGATTGTATATCTATCACGAAGTATATGATCATCAGGATGCAGCATATAATGAGTTTCAGCCCAAGCAATGCCGTACGGGTTTTTATGTGGTGGAGGATGAAACGCTTAACGAACTGCCTGTAGAAAAATCATATTCTATCAAATCGGCTTATGACAGGGTCAAGAGGCGGTCTGCTGAATCCCAAATGTTTGGATATGAATCATTACAACCGGGAAGCTGTTGGCTTTTTGACGTAACATTAGAAGATGAATCGTATGAAAAGCAAATAAAGAAGGCGTTAGAGGGGAAAAGGAGAATAGGGCGGTCGCGTACGGCCCAATATGGGTTGGTAAATATTGAAGAAGTAACAGGCTCTGTTATTGATATTCCGGTATGTGATGCGAGAGAAGATGTTGCTTTAGTGTATGCTGATTCCCGGTTGATATTTCATAACGAATACGGTTTTCCTACATTTCAGCCGACAGCCGATATGTTAGGTTTCAGTGGCGGAAAGATCAATTGGACAAAAACACAAATACGGACATTCCAATATGCTCCGTGGAATTTCAAGCGGCAGGCACGCGACACAGATCGATGCGGTATAGAAAAAGGCAGCGTTTTTTATATTGAAAAAGAGAATAGCACTTCTTTCATGCAACATTCCGGAAAAGATATAATTGGCAAATATCAAAATGAAGGTTTTGGTAAGATCATTATAAATCCTGATTTTCTAAGGCCGGTGAAAGATACAAATGGAAAAGCTGCCTATGCATTGGTAAGGAAAACCGAAGAAATAATTCCTCTAAAATATGAAAAATATGAAGATCCGTTATTTATTTTCCTTCAATCAAAACAGAAAGAGGCTAAAAATAAGCAACAGATCTATGCATTAGTAAATGACTTCGTTAACACCCCGGAAAATAAACAAAAATTCTCCGAAGAATCATTTGCCTCCCAATGGGGAACTATACGTAAAATAGCCATGCAGATCCAGTCTCAAACCGATTTGAAAAATAAATTACTAGGGGAGAAAGGTTATTTAAAAACAGGTGTTGCAAAAGATAAATGGAGCAAAGCGGGAAGGCTAACATCTTTCGAAAAATTCATGGATACATTAACAGAAAATTCTTCTTTTTCGGAGAAAGAGATCGTATTTGGTATCATTAACCTGGCCGCTGAAATGGCCAAAATATCAGGAGGGAAATGAATATGTCAGGAAATTATAACTATTCTCATCGCTATTTGGCCCGGATTATCATAAAAGCAGAAACGCCTTTAGCGGTTGGGTCGGGCAAAAAAGATCTGACGGATAAATTAATCATACGGGATGTAAATAATTTACCATACATTCCGGGAACGTCTATTGCGGGTATCATTCGTCATTCGTTAGGAGAAGAAAAGGCGCATACATTTTTTGGCTATTCATCTATAGGAGGAAAAGACGACTTGGGAAAAGGCTCTGAAATTATTTTTTCTTCCGCCAATATCGTTGATGAAGACAAATCAGTTGTGGAAGGTCTTTTATTTGATAAAAAAAGTGATTACTTAAAGATATTCGAAAACCTGCCTGTAAGGCAACATGTGGCGATTGATGCAAAAGGGGTAAATAAAAAAAGAGGAAAATATGATGAAGAAGTAGTTTACAAAGGCGCGCATTTCTGTTTTGAAATAGAAATGCTGTCGGATGGATCGAATGAAGATGATTTTTCAGAAGTCTTACGGTATTTAAAATCGGATACGGTTCGTATGGGTTCGGGTACACGTAACGGATTGGGTGAAATCTCAGTAGTAGAATGTAAAAAAGCGATTCTCGACCTGACGAAACCGGAAGACCTGCAAAAGTATCTGGATAAAACATCATCCTTAAATGATCCTTTTTGGGAAAAACAAGAAACATTCGACTCCAATCCTGAAACAGAAACGGGCTGGTATCATTATGAGATTATCCTTGAACCGGAAGATTTCTTTTTGTTCGGCTCGGGTTTTGGCAACGATAAAGCCGATATCACTCCTGTTACGGAAAAACGTATCAACTGGGAGTGGACGAAAGGTAAGCCTACCTACCAGACTGATTATATCTTAATACCCGGAACTTCCGTCAAAGGAGCTATTTCACATCGGGTAGCGTTTCATTATAATAAGATCAACGGGTATTTTGTTGGAGACGACAGGGCTAAAACAGGCATCGACAATGAAGCTGTCAGGGCTTTGTTCGGATACACAATGGAACAAACCAATATCAGTAAAAGAGGAAACACCATCTTTTCGGATATGATCGAATATGCTGTAAGCGAACAACCGCTTAAAATACTGAACCACGTAGCAATCGACCGTTTTACCGGAGGAGCCATCGAAGGCGCTTTATTTTCGGAAGAGGCCGTATACGGAAAAGGCAAACAGTATAAATTAGAAATAAAGGTAAGCAAAGTCGCTTTTGCCGATACCAATGTAAAAAAAGCATTTGAAGCGGCATTGACCGACCTGACAACAGGAATGCTTCCTTTGGGAGGGGGCGTTAACCGGGGAAATGGATGCTTTACAGGAAAATGGGAAATAAAAGAGAAGGAGGATAGATAATGAATAAGAGAACAACGATAACAGAAATACCCAAACTGAAAAAATATATAGGATATATATGGATGAGCGATAAAGATCATCCGAAAGAATATAACACCCCAATCGTTATTGAGGAAGACTTAAAGGTGACTGACCAATCCAATCCGTTTATTATCGAGGGACAACTCTATTGCAGTGACGACAATACATCATACAGTATTAAGCATGTGGATGGCGAGCATTACGTATATGAATACGACCTCGGTAATCTTCCTAAAGATTGGGCTGAATTGAGGAAGGAAGATATTAAACGGTTTATTACAAACCGTTTGAAAGCATCAAAGATCGCATTTCACCAATATTGGATAAAGGAAACCGACCCATTATGTAACAATAGCAATGTGCTGGTTCCGGGTCCCATGGTCTTTGTGGGTTTTGAATATTTAAAAGAAAAGGAGGAAAAGATATGACAACTATAAAAGCACCTTTTAATTTTGTTCCATTAAGTGATAGAGTGTATTTTCCTGATTGGGCAGATGATATATCACATGATATTCCTTTTAAGGATGGGAAAAGCGGAGCTATAGAGATTAAGATAAAAGCTAATTCACCTATATTTGTTAGGAACGGACATACAAAAGAAGACGCAAAACAGATATCTCAAACTTATCAATCTTTTAGTAAGATTGGAGATTGTTATTTCCTTCCGGCTACTACCATTAAAGGAGTTATTCGTAACGTTTTGGAGATTATGAGTTTTGGGAAAATGACTCAGGTTGATAATGATAGTTTTGGATTGAGGGATTTGAGTAATTCTACAGATGGGAAACACTACCGTAGTATAATGAAACAACAACAGTGCGGTTGGTTACAATTGGTTAATAATGAATATAAACTAACGGATTGCGGAGTACCTGGAAGAATTTCTCTGTCTGCAATAGACGAGAAATTCAAAACAGAACTTTATCCTTTTGTAAAGGATTCGAATAATTTCAAAAAGGATGCGGGAAGAACCGCAAAGGCAAAATACGACGTGGTACACAGTAAAGGAGTATTGAGTGGTAGTTTTGAGATAGACAAAGAATTGACTACAACTATGACAAAAAAAAATCCTGTTGATAAGCGTTTATTTGTCAAGTTTGGAGGAACAAAAAAAGGGACATTGGTTTTAACAGGACAACCAGGAGAAAGAAAGAAGATCAAAGATAGGATAACAAACAAAGAGAAATGGACCGGTAAGTTTTATGAATTTGTGTTTTTTGACGAGGTAGTACGAACGATAACATTAAAGGAAGACTCAAAAATAATTCAGGCCTTTAAAACTGTTCATAAAAACTCTCCGGATTATGTAGAACTCTGGGCTTCTAAACTACAAAAAGGGGAAAAAATTCCTGTGTTTTTTCAGTATGAAGGTAAAGAGTTACATAGTATTGGACTTTCATATTTATATAAATTTCCTACAAAAAAAACTGTTTATGATGCCATACCCAATGAATTGAAGAATTTACCGGATGCAAAAGAACGTTTGGATTTAACTGAAGTTATTTTAGGATGCACATATAATGAATCATTAAAGGGAAGAGTTCAGTTCAGGCACGCTATGAGCATATCTAATTCATGTCTGGAAATTGGACCTGTAAAAACAGTTTCATCTACTCCTCATCCTTCCTACTATCCTTTGTATTTAGGATTGTATAACGGCAATTATCAGAACTGGAATAATGCTATCCGGATAGCAGGGAGGAAGCGGTATCCTATCAGAAGGAAATTATTAAAAAACAATAGTGGTACAGATGGAATGGCATCGTCAATGATATTACTTGATAAAGGCACCCTTTTTAATACTCCTGTTCCCAATATGGCTACATCACGTCCAATGATATTACTTGATAAAGGCACCCTTTTTAATAGTAAAATTTCTTTTCATAATTTGCGTCCTATCGAGATAGGGGCTTTGCTATCTGCAATTACATTTCATAAAACACAAGGTTGTTTGCATAATATAGGTTATGGTAAACCATTCGGGTATGGAAGTGTAGATATGGAAGCAAAACTGACAGGCGATCTTGTGGGAAAAGAACATGAATACTTAGATTTATTTGAGAGAGAAATGGATATTTTCTTAAAAAATACGAAATGGAAAGATACAGTTCAATTTAAGGAGCTGATATCCATGGCAAAAGGTATTCCCGATGAAAAACTAAATGAGTTTGAATATATGATTATGTTAACAAATCAATCAGACAATCAATTCAAAGAAGGCAAACATCTATATGATAAAGGAACAGAATATCTGAGATCATTTACATCCATTCTTAATGGAGATTCCTATTTAAAAGGCAATACAAGTATACTTGCAAATAGACCAAGAACCACCTCTCATAAATTCAAAAGCGTCAAAAACCAAGAGGAAGAGTACGGATGGATTATCGAAATGGAGGAAGAACATCATGCTTATATAAAATCAAATCACATGATAAGTATATGTAATCCTGACAGAAATGCGGGTTCGAAAAATATAGTTTGTAAATATGAAATAGATATTCATTTATCAAAAATAAAAAAAGCAGACCCGGATGAAGCCGTTAAAATATCTGTTTTGGAAAAGGAAGGTTCTAAAGTCTTCATTACGATTGATAGAATAGTTAAACCAAAGAAAAGATAATGCCTTATGTTCATTAATTTATCTAATCATCCATCATCCAGGTGGGATACAAAAGGAATACCCTCAAATGATATGCTGGATTGCTTTACTTCTATGTTTTTACAGAATAAAGAGGGCAAAGACGAATTCCGTGCAGCCCGTTTGACTTATCTAAAGAAAAATGGAGAAGACGCTTTCAGGCCTTTTACCGAAATAATATCCGGTGTCAAACATGAGCCGGCTGAAGTTGGCGGGCCAACCATCGACGATATTATGGAAAAGGCCGGGTTTCAACTAAAGGAAAAAACACAGTACCGCTGTTTCCTCAATAAGGGAAACCGGATCTGTATTTTTGATAAAGACCGGACAAGCCGTAAAAAACTCCATTTTACATTCGATATCAGCGAATCCTCTAAAATAAAAAAATACAACGATGGGGATAGGGCGGATATCATTATAGACGAAATTTATGCTGACGTGATCGATATTCAGATTATCAGGATACTTCCTTAAGTGAAAGCCATGGCGCAAAAAGTACAGATATCTTTTATAGGAACCGGCCGGTATAATGATAACCGCGAATATGAAACAGCCCCGTATCGCTTCCCTGACGAAGCAGAGAATATGAATTATTCATTTTTTGCCGCGGCGTTGAAAGAACATTACCGGATAGACAAAATGATCCTTATCGGAACGGTTCATTCCATGTGGGAAGAAGTTTATAATTGGTTCGCCCACAAAGACGGTTCGTTTGACGACGAGGTTTGGAGTACAATAGGCGATCATTGTGAAAAAGCCGGTTACGCATCGCCGTTAGAGATACCCCATCAGGAAAAGATAGAAAAGGCACTTGGGAAAGGCTCTAAAATTATACTTGTAAAGTATGGGATCAACTCCCGCGAAATAGAATACAATGCAAATAAAATATTAGAATTACAACAGTATCTGAATAGGAAAGACGAACTGTACGTAGATATAACCCATGCTTTTCGCTCGTTGCCTTTATACCTGATGAATTTACTTATTTACATTCAGAATGTAAGCCGGAAAGAAATAAAAATAAATAGTATTTGCTACGGTATGCTGGATGTAAAAAGAGAACTGGGGTATGCACCGGTTGTAGAAATGAAGAGTCTGATGGAAATAAACGAATGGATCTCCGGGGCCTATAGCTTTATGGAATTCGGGAATGCCTATAAAATATCACGCTTGCTGGACGACGAATATAAATCGGTAAGCCAAAAGCTCTGGAAATTCTCCGATATAAAAAACCTCAATTATTTGGATGCCCTCGAGAAGCAGGTAAATGAAATGAACGACTTAAGGACCATTCCATTACCCCTGATCTCTGAACCAGTTGTAAGGCCTGTGATTGTCGATTACCTCAATACCCTTTCCAGATGCAGTACCACCTCGTTATTTCAGTTTCAACTGGCCAAATGGCATTATGAAAAACATAATTATTCTTCTTCTTATATCGTTTTTATAGAAGCAATCATTAGTTATGTATGCGAATTGAACAATCTGGATGTGAAAGAAAAAAACCAAAGGAACAGGGCAAAAAATATGTTGAATAATGACGAAGAGCTAAAGCCCGTAAAAAACATTTACAGCGAAGTAAATGCCGGCAGAAAAGAAATTGCCCACAGTGTAAAAGGGAAAAAGAGTTATAAACAAATGATTATTACATTGGAAAATAAATTAAAGGAATTTGAAAAAATAATCGTAATAAAATGATGCCTTATGTTTATTAATCTGTCTAACCATCCCTCTGCAGGATGGGATACGAAACAACTTGATGCCGCTTCCCCGTACGGAGAGATTGTAGATATACCATTTCCTGCAATCCCTCCTGACTGGGACGCTGAAAAAGTCCAAGCTTTGGCATATTCCTACTATTGGAAATGTGTTAAAAAAATAGGGACTGAAGTAGGCGGTTCAGCTATACATTTAGCCGGAGAATTGGTTTTTTGCTCTATTTTGTCTCAAATGCTCATACATGAAGGATACGTATGCCTGAGTTCAACGACACTGAGAAAATCAGACATGAAAGGTGCGACCAAAGTATCAACATTTGAATTTATCAGATTCAGAAATTATAAAATACTACTAAATGAATGATACGCAAAAAATGGAATGCTGGGCTATTGTATCCCTTCTTTCCATATTAATGATTGAATTATTATTGGATAATATACTTGTTGTAAATAAAGGTGCGGAACTCATGTGTAATGAATCCTTATCCGGACCCAAAAATATAACGTTGCTATTTTTCCTTATTTTGCTTGGAGTATCTATTTGTATTAACGGTAAATATATATGGGTTAAAAAAAACAACGAAGAAAATCAACTTAAAAAAGAGCATAAAATAAAGGACATTCTCAAAACCCTTATTAAGAACACCGTATCGGGAAATGCTTTGGATTTACTGTTTGTATTATTCTTTTTATTACATCTTACCTGGATCCCGGATGCGATATTTGAATCGGTAAAAGATGATTTGGAGCTGAATAATATATGGTTGCAGATTCTGCACCCTGCAATTTATATAATCGGATTATTTTTGGTAATATTACTTAAGCCACAGATTAAAAAGAATGAACAACCCGACCCGAAGGTAATATTTACAGGGATCAGCTTTATATCCTTCATGAATATAACGCCTTTTCTTGAACCTATAAAAGAAAGGGAAATAGACAAATTAATCGTTTTTGTTGATAAAAGAATAAAAGTTATTAAATTAGAAGGTTTGGAGACTAAAAAGTCATATGTGGAATTACAGGCACTTTATTTTATATCACAAGTAGAAACATTCATTGCTCGTCTGAGAAAGGCTATTCCCGGATTTGATGAATTTAAATCGACATCAAAAGATCTTTGTTTAACTTTAGCCGTGTATGAAGAAGAGATTATTGCATCAAATAATATTGATTCAATTAAAAATATTATAGAAAAATTAACACAGGATTTAAAGACACTCTATAAACAATTAGGAAGTGAAAATAAGAAAAAGTTAGAATCTTTATTTCCTGATTTTATTATGATAAATAACGATCAGCAAGATATTAACTTGATTTGTAAACCATTAAATTATTTGCAGGAAAAATTGGCGGAAGATGGATATGCAAACGTGGGTCTTTTCCCTTATCAGGATTCATTACGCATATGGATTATTAAAACCTTTGTAAAAGAGCTTGTTGCAAATTG
The DNA here is from genome assembly GCA_032058265.1 of Tannerellaceae bacterium. Lineage (GTDB taxonomy): Bacteria > Bacteroidota > Bacteroidia > Bacteroidales > Tannerellaceae > DFXE01. The sequence continues at coordinate 6,491 of DAMCDT010000003.1, read as the reverse complement.
CACAACAGAGGCCAGAGTGGAAATTAAAGTTTGTGACTACGATGATATTCCTTCGACATACCAGACAATATCTTTATCCGTAGCAGATATCCTTCAGCAGGGATATGTAGACAATAATTTGTTGTTTAATATTACTCCCGGAACGGCAAACATCAGTGTCGCATTAGCGCTGAACTCTATTAAAGGAAATCGGATTTGTGGATATAAAGAGCAAAATGGCAGAATACAGAAAGACGGAAAAACAAAGCAGCAATTCAGGGAAGTAAATTTGAGCGTTTACGATTTAAAGGAAGTATTCGCGGAAATTATAGATTGAAGATGCCTCAATCCCTCTATAGGACGTTATGCCTTCCGGTTACACTGCATAGTGCCTGGAAGGTGGTGAAGCAGAAGAATTCGGCCGGGGGGATTGATGGGCTTTCTGTTTTGGAATTTGAAGATGATTTGAAAGCTAACCTGGAGAAGCTTAGGAGAGACTTGATTGACAAAATCTGGAACCCGGAACCATATCTGCGGGTAGAGATTGAAAAGAAAAGCAAAGACGAAATCCGGAAGCTGGGATTGCTCAGTGTAAGGGATAAAATTGTTCAGCAAGCGATTAAATCATTGATAGAACCGCGAATGGAAAAACTCTTTCTGAACAATAGTTATGGTTACAGGCCAGGCAAAGGCCCGGTTAAGGCAATTAATCGGATGACGCATTTGTATGGGCAGTTACAGAAAGGGTTTGTAGCTAAATTAGATATTGATGATTATTTCGATACCATCAAGCATGAACGGCTCTTTATTCGATTAAATAATTTATTGAAAGATGATGAATTGATCCGGTTGATTGAACTTTGTGTTAAAACGGGAGTAGTTACAAAACATCTTAAATGGAATGAAACAACTAAAGGTGTTCCGCAGGGGGCGGTTCTTTCTCCTTTATTAGCAAATTTTTATTTGCACTCATTCGACCAGTTTGTGGTAAGTAAGACTCCCCACTATGTACGTTATGCAGATGATTTTTGTGTGGCTGCAACTACAAAAGAACAATTAGATAAACTTATTCGGATCATTCAGGAAGAATTGCAAAAGGAATTTTTACTTTCTCTCAATATGCCATTGATAGCCGATCTGGAGACAGGTGTAGAGTTCCTGGGGATAACGATTAAACGTTCCGGGCTGTCTTTGTCTGAAAAGAAAAAGAACGATTTGGATGAACGAATCAATACACTTACTTTTCACGAAGGCAGACTATCCCTTAAAAGTAAGGAAACCGTGCAGGGGATAAAGAATTATTACGCGAAGCTTCTGTCGGGTTCATTTACAAAGGATCTGGACGCTCTATTCATTCGCAGGATACATGACTGGATTCGGAAGAATCATAAGGCAATACCAAATAAGACTACCTTAGTCAACAATTTAAAAGAAATTGATTTCTTTGCCGATGAAACTAATCTGTCTAAACCGGTTCTGATAAACGAATTTGTCGAAACCTTTCTTAAACAGCTTCAAAAAAAGAAAAAAACTTCGAAGGCAGATAATAAAAAACTGATAAACCAACGGAAAAAAGAGTACCAGAAGCGAGAAATGGAAGGTTCCGAACTGGTAATCAATACGCCCGGAAGCTTTATTGGCGTTACCAATCGTGGAATAGCGATTAAGTTGAAAGGCCAATATGTAAATAAGAAACCGACTCCTGCTTTAAAGTATATTACGGTTACCGGACAAGGAATCAGCATTTCAAGTAATGCGCTTGGCTATTGTGTGGAAAACAACATATCGGTCGGTTTCTTCGACGGAAAAGGAAAACATTATGCCTCATTGCTTTCGCCCATATCAATGGATGGTATGCTGTGGCAGCAACAATCGCTGTTGCCTCTTGAAAAGAAAATAACATTGGCCAGGCAAATTGTTTTAAGTAAAATCAAAAATCAAAAATACCTGATCAAGTATTTCCACAAGTACCATAAAGAAGCATTAACAATATTGAGTCAGCGATTTCCCGGACTGATCTTACGGATAGATCAATCTTTAAACAAAGTGAAAGAGTATAAAGAAAAGGATGAAAACTATGCTTCATACCTTATGTCGCAAGAAGCCCTGGCTGCAACGGCTTATTGGGAATATATACGCCTGATGCTTCATGACGACGACGTAGAGTTTCATAAAAGAGAACACCAGGGGGCCTCCGACCTTATGAACTCTATGTTGAATTACGGATATGCCATTTTGTATGCCAGGGTTTGGGAGATTACGGTTAAACAGAAATTAAATCCTTCCATCTCTGTTATTCATGCCCCGCAACCGGGAAAGCCTACCTTTGTATATGATATAGTAGAATTATTTCGTTCGCAAGCTGTCGACCGCGTCGTTATTTCATTGATACAAAAAGGAGAACCCTTGAAAATGCATAAAAATCTATTGAATGGAGGAACGAAACACCTATTGATACAAAACATACTGGAACGTCTGAACCGATATGAAAAATACAGAGGAGAAGAAATTCGTTTTATAGATATTATCCAAAGGCAAGTAAAGGAAATAGCATCATTTATTTCCGGAGAATGTGAAACCTATAAACCCTACACGGCAAAATGGTAAAAGCAAAACGCATATTTTGTATCGTTGTGTATGATATTTCAGATGATAAGCGAAGAAATAAAATTTCCAAAGTATTGGAAAAGTATGGTATTCGGGTTAACTATAGCGTATTTGAATGTTTATTTACGGAAAGCCAATATGATAAAGTAAAACAAAACATAGCAGGTAAAATAAACAGAAAAGAAGATAGGGTGATATACTATCCGGTATGTGTCAACTGTTTTACTAAAATCGTGTATCAGCCACAACATACAAAGACAGTCAAATTAGTGGATATTTATTGAAAAGTACCGATTTGTTATATAAAACATTTGCGAAAAATACGATAATGATTAATGTGTTGATAATCAGAAAAAAGATGATTTTAGAAAAAAAATAAAACAAAATATTTTTTCGCAAATGTCATATTTTGTAGATTTGGTAAAAACATTTGCGAAAATTAAGATTTATTCACCAAACGTTCTTTGACATATTGCTTTTATAATCAGGGTATTATTACAACAGCCCAAAAGGCCATTTTTCGAAAATGATGTTTTTAAGTGTATTCTTCAAAACATTTGCGAAAAAAATTTTACTTATAAAACAATGAAAATCAGAAAGTAACATGTGATCCAATAGTAAAAAACCATGTTTTTACACATATTAAAAGTATACATTTGCGAAAAAATGATTATTTTTGGCTCAGAACAAGTAAAGAAGCGAGGTTTGAAAGGTCTGATTAAAAGAACTGATTTTAACAACGAACTGGAAATGAAGGTGTTCTATTCTGTAACTGCGTAAGCGGTATTGAGACCAAATATTCCGCATATGATGCGTCATTTGAACCTTTGTTCTATTCTGTAACTGCGTAAGCGGTATTGAGACTACTTATATGATTACACAATAACGTTTTAGGTCATTGTTCTATTCTGTAACTGCGTAAGCGGTATTGAGACTTAAATACGATAGAACCACCACCGTACTTTTTCGTGTTCTATTCTGTAACTGCGTAAGCGGTATTGAGACTTGGCAGGTAATTGGTTAGGGTCAAAAGTTTTTTCTGGTTCTATTCTGTAACTGCGTAAGCGGTATTGAGACGCAAATCTAGTTGGTTCACGACTTGGATATTTATATCGTTCTATTCTGTAACTGCGTAAGCGGTATTGAGACGGTTGGTTGCCTGTCCATACGTTTCGTAATACTGTTTGTTCTATTCTGTAACTGCGTAAGCGGTATTGAGACTATCTCTTTAGGTAGTTCGTTTGAGGTTAGTAAAAAGTTCTATTCTGTAACTGCGTAAGCGGTATTGAGACACACATTTTCATTTTTCATACTTTTTTCGTTTTGAAGTTCTATTCTGTAACTGCGTAAGCGGTATTGAGACACACGTACAAAAACTGAATCATTGCGTGTCTTAGTGTTCTATTCTGTAACTGCGTAAGCGGTATTGAGACAATTTGTTTACTGCGTTAATCGATTGTAATGGGAGTTCTATTCTGTAACTGCGTAAGCGGTATTGAGACAAATTTGCCATCAACTAAATCTGTGTAATATAGTTCTATTCTGTAACTGCGTAAGCGGTATTGAGACGGTCTATGAAGTAATTGTTTAGTCATTTCCTTCATCCGTTCTATTCTGTAACTGCGTAAGCGGTATTGAGACAACCACCACACTCAGGACATTCATCCATATCCTCGTTCTATTCTGTAACTGCGTAAGCGGTATTGAGACTTTACTTTCAATGTTATCTATTTTATTCCAGAGATGTTCTATTCTGTAACTGCGTAAGCGGTATTGAGACGATCAGTATGGCACAATGACGATTCCTATCAGTTCTATTCTGTAACTGCGTAAGCGGTATTGAGACGCCTTCTAACACAGGTAATATTTTATTTTCTTCTTCACTGTTCTATTCTGTAACTGCGTAAGCGGTATTGAGACGAGACTCGTACTTTGTTATATTTACGTGGTGTTACTCCGTGTTCTATTCTGTAACTGCGTAAGCGGTATTGAGACAACCCTCGGACTGATCTACCATAAAGCGAAAATCCGTTCTATTCTGTAACTGCGTAAGCGGTATTGAGACGAACATTTCAGCCATGCTTTTTGTTTCTTGGGCTGATGTTCTATTCTGTAACTGCGTAAGCGGTATTGAGACACGGTACTGTCGTTTTGATAAAAGTTATAATGCTCTAGTTCTATTCTGTAACTGCGTAAGCGGTATTGAGACAATTCTAATCTTGTTCATGTATATAGTTTAAAATTGTTCTATTCTGTAACTGCGTAAGCGGTATTGAGACTTTTAACGTCTGCACTAATACCTTTTTAGCTCAGAGTTCTATTCTGTAACTGCGTAAGCGGTATTGAGACGGTATAGCTTTTGTTTCAACTTGTGCACTTGCGAAAGTGTTCTATTCTGTAACTGCGTAAGCGGCTTTAATCAGTTGACAAATGAAAGTTGACAATTAGGTTGTTTTTTCGTAGGGTGAGTATGTGTTAAGGTTTCTGAAGTAGTTGTGATAAGGGGGGCTTCCGCAAAATAGTATGCGGATTGAAGAAAGGGAGAAGGGTTTGAATAGTATGAAAAGTATGAAAAGTATGAAAAGTATGAAAAGTATGAAAAGTATGTAGGTTATCTTGTGGATTAGATAACCTATGGCAAAGTGAATAAGGTTTTGGTTTATTTCTTTTGCAGGTTTTTGTAGGTGTCGAAATCTAAGGAATTACCGTTTACGCTGTAGGGGACCCGTCCGGTTTCTCCCTGTTCGGTATAATACCATATCCATGATTTGCTTTCCATGGTATACGATCCTTTTATGTGGTTGGTGACTTCTCCGGTTGTCTGGCTGGTGCTGTAACAGTGCAGATTCGTTTCTGTAAATTTTACAGTTACCTCAAACGTTTCCGTATTGGATACCCATGTGCCTTGCCAGGTTCCGATAAGGTCGTTTTTTAAATCTTCACTTTTACATCCTATTAGGCACAATACGATTAATAAGCCGGTTAGTATTTTTTTCATGATAGCTGCTTTTGGTGCAAATGTAATCATTTCAGGCAAACATATCCTGTTTGTTATTTATGAAAATAAAAATAGCAACTATCAATCACGATCGGTTCCATAACCGTATTGTAAGTACCTCCCTGGTATAAATACCCTTTAAAGTTTCCTTTTATAACATCTTCCTGCCCATCGATATGGTAACTTAACATATTTGTATTATCAAAATCCTCATTTAATCTTGAAAAAGAAGAACCGACGTTGTGAGACTCAGGATAGATATAATCCACCTTATATAGCGACAGGTCATCGTATATGAGAAGTTGTACGGAGTTAATGATCGAATGCGATTTATCGATGTATCCGGTATAAGCCATACCCAGGGTATCATAACTCAGCCCGTTTTTAGAATATTCCAGAAATTCATACGCCCTTATTTCAGGAAACACAATCTCTTCTCCATTTGTATAGAGCTTAATAACTCCCTCTCTTTTATGAGGGTCAACTATTTCATTCTCTGTATTATCCTTATTACAGGATGCAAGCGAAATCATAAAAAAAGAAACAATCGTTATGAATAAGATTCTTTTCAATAGGGGTAAATAGCAGGTGTACATTCCAAATTTGAATTTAATAAATGAATACCCGTAAAAGTAAGTAAAATGGATCAAATCACAAAATAACTTTAACCCCTGATGTGTGACTATGATTTTTTAATAATTGGATGATAAAGCAGGGTATATGTAATAATCATAAGGACAAAAGGAAAGGAATATCTTTGTATTTATTTAATATATTTGTCGAACATTAAAATTGAGCTGTTATGAAAATTGCATTTATTGTATTTGTATTTTCTTTTTTAATTTTATTTGGTTGTATAATATAATTGAAAAGTAGTCCACTAAAATAATTGAAAAGTATACCACCA
>DAMCDT010000002.1:14205-34074 GCA_032058265.1 Tannerellaceae bacterium | reverse complement strand
ATCAAGTGTTCTTTTTTGGTCTTTAGGGCATTTAATTCTGCTTCTTACTTGTTTAATCTTTATAGTTGCCATATTAAATCCTCCTGATATTAACCTTTAAACACTTTTTCTACAGATATACCTCTGTTCTGTGCCACTACAAACGGACTTCTTAATTCTCCAAGTGCGGCAATAGTTGCTTTTACTAAGTTATGAGGGTTAGAAGAACCTTTTGATTTTGCCAAAACGTCAGTAATACCCACACTCTCCAAAACCGCACGCATCGCACCTCCTGCCTTAACACCTGTACCATGACTTGCCGGTCTGATCAAAACCTGAGCTCCACCGAATTTTGCCAATTGTTCATGAGGTATAGTTCCTTTATGAACAGGAACTCTTATCAAATTCTTTTTAGCAGCTTCTACACCTTTGGCAATAGCTGTCGTTACTTCACCTGCTTTACCTAAGCCCCAGCCAACGATACCATCTTCGTTTCCAACTACTACAATAGCAGCAAAACTGAAGGTACGTCCCCCTTTTGTAACTTTAGTAACACGGTTGATTGCAACTAATCGATCTTTCAACTCTATATCGTTGGTCGACTTTACTCTATTATTAACTCCTGCCATTTCTATTAAAATTTAAGGCCGCCGTTACGTGCAGCATCTGCCAATTCTTTAATTCTTCCATGATACAGGTAACCATTACGATCAAACACAACAGCTTGTATTCCTGCTTCCTGAGCATTTTTAGCGATTAGTTCTCCGACTTTGGCTGCAATTTCTTTCTTTGTACCTTTTTCTTCAAATTTCAAAGAAGATGCAGCAGCTAAAGTTTTACCTGTAGTATCATCTATAACCTGTGCATAGATTTGCTTGTTACTTCTAAACACGGTCAGGCGCGGACGTTCTGAGGTTCCAGATACTTTTCCTCGTACGCCTTGTTTTATTTTAATTCTTCTTTCTTCTTTCGTTGTCATGATAATTTCAGTTTACGTAGATTACTTACCTGCTGATTTACCAGACTTTCTGCGAATCGTTTCACCCACGAATTTAATACCTTTACCTTTATATGGTTCAGGTTTTCTGAATGAGCGTATCTTTGCACAAATCTGACCAATTAGCTGTTTGTCAGCTGATTCAAGGATAATAAGCGGATTCTTATTCCTTTCAGTCTTTGTTTCAACCTTAATTTCTTTAGGTAACTGGAAGAAAATATTATGCGTATATCCTAATGAAAGATCTAATAATTGACCTGTATTAGATACACGATAACCAACACCTACTAACTCAAGTTCTTTTTTATAGCCTTCTGATACACCAATAACCATATTATTGATCAAAGAACGATATAAACCATGCATCGCACGGTGATTCTTTTCGTCAGTCGGTCTTGATAATTCAAGAACTCCATCCTCTAATTTAACTTCTATATCAGGATTAATTGTTTGAGAAAGTTCACCTTTCGGTCCTTTCACTGTCACAACATTATCCTTAATAGTAACCGTAACACCGGCTGGTACCTGAATTGGTAATTTTCCTATTCTAGACATTATTCTTTCCTCCTACATTAATAAACATAACATAATACTTCACCACCGATTTTTAATTCGCGGGCTTCTTTGTCAGTCATTACACCTTTAGAAGTAGAAAGAACTGCAATACCTAAACCATTCAATACTCTTGGCATGTCTTTGTAGCCAGTGTACTTACGTAAACCAGGGGTAGAAACTCGTTCAAGTTTCTTGATTGCATTCACTTTGTTAACCAGGTCATACTTCAAGGCAATCTTGATTGTGCCTTGAGGACCATCCTCTACAAACTTAAAATTAAGAATGTAGCCTTTGTCGAAAAGGATCTTTGTGATCTCTTTTTTTAAATTTGACGCGGGCACCTCAACAACTCTGTGCTTCGCCTTGATTGCATTACGCAATCTTGTCAAATAATCTGCTATAGGATCTGTCATATATAAAAAATTAAATTGATCCCGACTATCGGGACAATATTTAACAATAAAATCTTACCAACTTGCCTTTTTAACACCGGGTATTAGGCCATTTGATGCCATTTCACGAAGTTGAATACGTGAAATTCCGAATTGACGTACATAGCCTTTCGGACGTCCAGTGATTTTACAACGATTGTGCAAACGTACCGGAGAAGCATTTTTTGGCAAGAGTTGTAAAGCTTCGTAATTGCCTTCTGCTTTAAGCTGAGCTCTTTTAGCAGCATACTTTTTTACAAGCTTTGCTCTTTTAACCTCACGGGCCTTCATTGATTCCTTTGCCATATATACTTAGTCTTTTTTTGCATTTTTAAAAGGTAAACCAAATTCTCGCAATAGAGCATACCCTTCTTCATCTGTTTTTGCAGAGGTCACAAAGGTAATATTCATTCCCAATATTTTAGTTATATTATCAATATTAATTTCAGGGAAGATAATTTGCTCCTGAATTCCGAGAGTGTAATTACCTCTACCGTCTAATTTACTTTCAATACCTCTGAAGTCACGGATACGTGGAAGAGCTATACGAACTAATCTTTCAAGAAATTCGTACATCTGTTCACGACGCAATGTTACCATTACCCCGATAGGCATTTTCTTACGTAACTTGAAGTTTGAAATATCCTTTTTTGAAACTGTAGCCACAGCTTTCTGACCTGTAATAGTAGTTAATTCGGAAAGAGCTACATCAATGATCTTTTTATCTGCAGTAGCAATACCTAATCCCTGATTAATAACGATTTTCTTTAAAACAGGAACCTGCATTACAGATTTATATCCAAACTCTTTTGTCAGAGCAGGAATTATTCTTTCCTGATAATCTTTCTTAAGACTGGCTATATTACTCATTACTTAATTTCCTCCCCTGATTTTTTAGAATAACGCACTAAAACATCTTTTGAATTCAATTTGCGACCAATACGTGTTGGTTTTCCTGTTTTAGGATCAACAACATTCAGGTTTGAAATATGTATTGAAGCTTCTTTCTTTTCAATTCCTCCTTGAGGATTCTTTGCATTAGGCTTGGCATGCTTTGACACCATATTAACACCTTCGACAATAGCACGATTTTGCTTTACAAGTACTTGTAAAACACGTCCTGTCTTACCTTTGTCTTCTCCGGTATTAACAAAAACTATATCGCCTTTTTTAATATGTAATTTACTCATTATCTTACAATTTACAAATTAAAGCACTTCCGGTGCAAGTGATACGATTTTCATATTTGTTGCACGAAGTTCTCTGGCAACCGGACCAAAAATACGACTACCACGAATATCACCGGCAGCATTTAATAAAACACATGCGTTATCATCAAAACGAATGTATGAACCATCCTGACGGCGAATTTCTTTCTTTGTGCGAACTATGATAGCTCTGGAAACGGCACCTTTCTTTACATCACTTGAAGGTATTACACTTTTAACTGCAACCACAATCACATCGCCTACAGTAGCATAACGCTTTCTTGTACCGCCTAATACACGGATACATAGCGCCTCTCTTGCACCACTGTTATCGGCTACTACCAATCTAGACTCTTGTTGTATCATCTTACTTAGCCCTTTCGATTATTTGTACCAATCTCCATCTTTTAGTCTTGCTCAAAGGACGAGTCTCCATAATTTTTACGGTATCGCCTATATTGCATTCATTCTTCTCGTCATGAGCATGGAATTTCTTCGTTTTATTAACGAATTTACCATATATAGGGTGTTTTTCTTTCCATTTAACAGCAACGGTGATGCTTTTATCCATCTTGTTACTGAAAACTACGCCCGTTCTTTCTTTTCTTAATTTTCTTGTTTCCATCAGGCTCATAGATTATTTGTTGTTAAGTTCTCTCTGACGCAATTCTGTTTTCATGCGTGCAATCGTTCTGCGTAATTGCTTAATCTGAACAGGGTTATCCATAGGTGAAATACTATGGTTTATAACCTTTAGATTCAGCGAAGCTGCCTCCGCATCAATTCTTTCAAGTAGCTCTTTCGTGCTTAACTCTCTAACTTCTGCAATCTTCATGACAATTACGAATTTTGATTTTGATAATCATAATCACGTCTCACAACAAACTTCGTTGTAACCGGAAGTTTTTGTGCTGCCAAACGTAATGCTTCCTTAGCAACATCGAACGGAACTCCTTCGATTTCGAAAATAAGACGGCCTGGAGTAACTGGCGCCACAAAACCTTCTGGCGAACCTTTACCCTTACCCATACGTACTTCGGCCGGTTTCTTTGTAATAGGTTTATCTGGGAAAATCCGTACCCAAACCTGACCTTGACGTTGCATATAACGAGTTACAGCGATACGGGCAGCTTCAATTTGACGGCCGGTAATCCATTTATACTGTAACGATTTTATTCCAAATGAACCGAAAGCCAACTGATGACCGCGTTGAGCTTCACCCTTCATACGGCCTTTTTGTTGTCTTCTGAACTTCGTTTTCTTCGGTTGTAACATCTTTTCTAAATTCTAATGATTAACGATTAGATCTCTTCTTTTTGAAGTTTCTATCTCCCCTATCTCTACCACCGGCATTATCATTTCTGCGGTTACCGGAATCTTTTGAAGAAGTGAATGAAGGAGCAAGATCCCTCTTACCATATACTTCACCACGACAAATCCAGACCTTGATACCGAGTAGTCCTACTTTTGTTAATGCTTCTGCCAGAGCATAATCAATATCAGCTCTAAAAGTATGTAATGGGGTTCTACCTTCTTTATACATTTCAGAACGAGCCATCTCAGCTCCGTTCAAACGACCAGAGACTTGCACTTTAATTCCCTCTGCTCCCATTCTCATGGTAGAGGCAATCGCCATCTTAATAGCACGACGGTATGCAATCTTTCCTTCTAATTGACGAGCAATATTATTTGCTACAATCACAGCGTCCAATTCAGGTCTCTTTATCTCAAAGATGTTAATCTGCACCTCTTTATCGGTGATCTTTTTCAACTCTTCTTTCAATTTATCGACTTCCTGACCACCTTTACCGATAATAATACCCGGACGTGATGTACAAACTGTAATTGTAATCAATTTAAGCGTACGTTCTATAATAATACGTGATACACTAGCCTTAGCAAGACGTGCATTTAAATATTTACGGATTTTGCTATCTTCCAGCAAAGTATCTCCATAATTTTTGCCGCCATACCAATTGGAATCCCAACCACGGATAATTCCTAAACGATTACTAATCGGATTTACTTTTTGTCCCATCTACAATTAATTTTGACTATCGTTTGTACTTAGTGTATCAACAAACAAAGTTACATGATTCGAACGTTTGCGAATTCTGTATCCTCTTCCTTGTGGAGCCGGACGCATCCTTTTCAATGTAGTAGCACAATCTACACATATAGAAGAAACGAACAATTCTCCAGCTTCTGCTTTACGCTCATTTTTTTGTTCCCAATTGGAAATAGCAGAGCGAAGCAATTTTTCTACTCTTGCTGCAGCTTCTTTATTTGAAAACTTCAAAACACCTAATGCTCTGAAAACTTCCATACCGCGGATCATGTCTACAATGAGACGCATCTTACGGGGAGAAGTTGGCACATTCCGCAATTTTGCGAAATACATGGTTTTTTGTGCTTCTTTTCTTGCTTCAGCTGATATTCTTTTTCTAGCACCCATTTTATTTGATCATTATTTTTTCTTATTACCAGCGTGACCACGGAATGTACGAGTTGGAGAAAACTCTCCCAACTTATGACCAACCATGTTCTCGGTTATAAAAACAGGAATAAACTTGTTTCCATTATGAACTGCAATAGTATGGCCTACAAAATCAGGCGAAATCATTGAAGCTCTTGCCCATGTCTTAACTACAGCCTTTTTTCCTGACTCATTCATAGCCAAGACTTTTCTTTCAAGCTTGATATTAATATACGGGCCTTTTTTTAGTGAACGACTCATAGTTTACTTAATTAATCAGATTACTTTTTCCTTTTCTCAATAATATACTTTGAAGAATGTTTCTTCGGAGCTCTTGTCTTCAAGCCCTTAGCATACAAGCCCTTGCGTGATCTTGGATGACCTCCTGAAGCGCGTCCTTCACCACCACCCATTGGGTGATCTACAGGGTTCATAACAACCCCACGGTTACGTGGACGACGTCCGAGCCATCTGGAACGACCGGCTTTACCTGATTTTTCAAGACCATGGTCTGAATTACCTACACTACCAATTGTTGCCTTACATGCTGCAAGAATCTTTCTGGTTTCTCCTGAAGGCATTCTGATAATTACATAATTACCTTCTCTGGATGTCAACTGAGCGAAACCGCCGGCAGAACGAACAAACTTCGCACCTTGTCCCGGACGTAGCTCAATATTATGAATAATAGTACCTACAGGAATATTTGCCATAGGCAATGTATTTCCTACTTCAGGTGCAACATCGCTACCTGAAATCACTGTCTGGCCAACTTCCAGTCCGTTTGGAGCTATGATATAGCTCTTTGCTCCGTCAGCATAATACAACAATGCAATACGGGATGTACGATTTGGATCATACTCTATTGATTTTACTGTTGCCGGAACGCCATCTTTATTTCTCTTGAAATCGATAAATCTGTACTTTTGTTTGTGACCACCGCCAATGTAGCGCATCGTCATTTTACCAGTGTTATTACGACCACCTGTACGGTTCTTACCTGTTACAAGAGACTTTTCTGGTGTACTTGCAGTGATTTTATCAAATGCACCAATAACCTTGTGTCTCTGCCCCGGTGTTGTGGGCTTTAATTTGCGTATTCCCATTTCTTTTTAGATATTACTAAAGAAATCAATTATATCTCCTTCTTTCAACGTCACAATTGCTTTCTTAAAAGAAGATTGTTTACCATTAATTATTCCTGATTTGGTATAACGGCTTTTGCGTTTTCCCGAATAGTTCATGGTATTTACATCAACTACCGTAACGCTGTACATATCTTCAACCGCTTTCTTTATTTCAAGCTTGTTGGCATCAGGAGAAACACGGAAACCATAGCGATTTGGCATTTGTTCCGTTATCGCAGTTTGCTTCTCTGTTACTATAGGTTTAATTATAATTCCCATTTTCTTACTCCTTATGCATTAAACATTTTCTCAATTATTGCTACCGAACTTTCGGTAAGAACCAGATTCGCAGCATCTAATACTTTATATGTATTAAGGTCGGAGGCAGTTATGATACTAGCCTTCGGCAGATTACGAGCTGACAAATAAACAGTTCTGTTATTCTCAGGCAAGACTAAAAGCAATTTCTTATCAGCTAAATTCAAACCTTTTGTTATGTTAATAAAATCCTTTGTTTTAGGAGTTTCCATAACAATGTCTTCAATAACTACAATCGCATTGTCTTTCGCTTTATAGGTTAAAGCTGATTTGCGAGCCAAGCTTTTTACTTTCTTATTTAGTTTAAAGCTATAATCTCTTGGCTTAGGCCCGAAAACACGAGCGCCACCAACTAAAACAGGAGAGTTGATATCACCACGACGTGCACCACCACCGCCTTTTTGACGGATCAACTTGCGTGTACTACCAGACATCTCACTTCTTTCTTTCGCTTTATGAGTTCCCTGACGTTGATTAGCCAAATACTGTTTTACATCCAGATAAATAGCATGATCATTGGGTTCAATGCCGAAAATCGCATCGTTCAAAGTTACCTTTCTTCCGGTATCTTCACCTTTAATATTTAATATGTTCAGTTCCATTACTTTTCGATTAATAAGATTGAACCTTTTGCTCCTGGAACAGACCCTTTAACCAATAAAAGGTTATGTTCCGGCATTACCTTGATCACTTCCAGGTTTTGAACAGTCACACGTTCGTTACCCATTTGTCCAGCCATGCGGGTTCCTTTAAAAACCTTTGCGGGATACGAACAAGCACCAATACTACCCGGAGCACGTAAACGATTGTGCTGGCCGTGTGTAGTCTGGCCTACTCCACCAAAACCATGGCGTTTTACAACACCCTGGAATCCTTTACCTTTAGATGTACCTACTACGTCTACAAAAACCGCATCATTTAAATAATCTACAGTGATCACATCACCCAGATTATACGCAGTTTCAAAATTCTTGAACTCGGCCAAGTGTCTCTTGGGGGTTACACCTGCTTTCTTAAAATGACCCATTTCAGGCTTTGTAGTGTGTTTTTCCTTCTTTTCCTGGAAACCCAACTGCACAGCTTCATAGCCATCTTTTTCAAGCGTTTTAACTTGTGTAACGACGCAAGGACCTACTTCGATAACAGTGCATGGAAGATTTTTTCCCTCGGCACTGAATACGGATGTCATTCCGATTTTCTTTCCTAATAATCCTGGCATTTCACTTAATTTTTAATTATCACACTTTAATTTCTACTTCAACACCGCTGGGCAACTCCAGCTTCATCAATGCATCAACTGTTTTAGCAGTCGAGCTGTAAATATCAATTAATCTCTTATAAGAAGAGAGTTCGAACTGTTCACGTGATTTTTTATTCACGAATGTTGAACGGTTCACAGTAAAAATACGCTTATGTGTTGGCAATGGTATAGGACCACTAACTACTGCACCTGTAGCTTTTACTGTTTTTACGATCTTCTCGGCTGACTTGTCAACTAATGAATAATCGTAAGATTTTAATTTAATTCTAATTTTTTGGCTCATGTAATTAATTATGAATGACTAATTATAAATTATAAATTGGGGAAAGAGCCATTTCCTCCCCCAACTTACCTGTTATTTTATCAAATCTACGCGTCCTTGTACTTCGGTTAATACCTGTTTGGCTATTGAACCTGATACTTCAGAATAATGTGAGAACTGCATAGATGAAGTAGCACGTCCTGAAGTAATTGTACGTAATGCAGTTACATAACCGAATGTCTCTGCCAAAGGTACTTTTGCTTTTACAATACGTGCTCCGGTACGGCTAGTTTCCATACCTTCTACCTGTCCACGGCGTTTGTTTAAGTCGCCAATAACATCACCCATGCTTTCTTCCGGAGTAACAACTTCAATTTTCATAATCGGCTCCATCAAAGCAGGACCTGCTTTTTCTGCTGCACTCTTAAATGCCTGAATAGCACAAATCTCAAAAGATAGTTGGTCCGAGTCAACCGCGTGGAAAGAACCGTCAATAAGGGTTACCTTCATTTGATCCAACGGATATCCGGCTAATACGCCATTTTTCATTGCTTTCAGGAAACCTTTCTGTACGGAAGGGATAAATTCTTTCGGGATATTTCCACCTTTTACTTCATCGATAAATTGCAATTCCCCTTCGAAACCTGCATCTGCCGGTTCGATGCGAACGATAATATCTGCAAATTTACCACGACCACCGGATTGTTTCTTATATACTTCACGAAGTTCAACCGATTTGGTTATAGCTTCCTTGTAAGAAACCTGAGGACGTCCCTGGTTACATTCTACTTTAAACTCTCGACGTAAACGGTCGATAATGATATCCAGGTGAAGTTCACCCATACCACTGATAACCGTCTGTCCTGTTTCTTCGTTTGTCTGAACACGGAATGTCGGATCTTCTTCAGCCAACTTAGACAATCCCATTCCTAATTTATCCAAATCCTTTTGAGTTTTAGGCTCAACAGCGATACCGATAACCGGTTCCGGGAATTCCATTGATTCCAATACTATTGGGTGAGCTTCATCACATAATGTATCACCTGTACGGATATCTTTAAATCCGACACCGGCGCCAATATCACCACAACCAATTACCTCCATTGGGTTTTGCTTGTTAGAGTGCATCTGGAACAAACGCGAAATACGTTCTTTCTTATCAGAACGGGTATTATATACGTATGAACCTGCTTTTAATTCTCCTGCATATACACGGAAGAAGCACAAGCGGCCTACATAAGGGTCTGTCGCGATCTTAAATGCTAAAGCAGTCAACGGTTCATCTGATTGAGGTTTGCGAACAATTATTTTATCCGCATCTCTTGGATCAGTACCTTCAATAGCTTCCGTATCGATCGGGCTCGGAAGATAAGCACAAACAGCATCCAACAGTGTTTGAACTCCTTTATTTTTGAAAGAAGAACCACAGATCATCGGATTAATCTGCATAGCCAGTGTACCTTTGCGGATAGCAACCCTGATCTCCTCTTCTGTAATAGTAGAAGGATCGTCAAAGTATTTTTCCATCAAAGCGTCATCACACTCAGCTAAAACTTCAAGCATTTTATCTCGCCATTCTTCAGCTTCCGTAAGTAAATCAGCAGGTATATCTTCAACTGAATATTCAGCGCCCATTGTTTCATCATGCCAGATAATTGCTTTCATCCTTACAAGGTCTACTACGCCTTTAAAGGTTTCTTCAGCACCAATTGGTATTTGTATCGGGCAAGGACTTGCACCTAAAACGTCTTTTACCTGACGAACTACTTCGAAGAAGTTTGCACCGGAACGGTCCATTTTATTTACATACCCGATACGTGGCACATTGTATTTATCAGCCTGACGCCATACGGTTTCAGACTGTGGCTCAACACCGCCTACCGCACAGAATGCTGCAACTGCACCATCAAGGATACGTAAGGAACGTTCTACCTCAACTGTAAAGTCAACGTGTCCCGGAGTATCTATCAGATTTATTTTAAACTTATCGTTATCATAATTCCAAAAAGTAGTTGTCGCAGCAGAAGTAATCGTGATACCACGTTCCTGCTCCTGCGCCATCCAGTCCATGGTCGCTGCACCGTCATGAACCTCACCGATTTTGTGGGTCAGACCTGTATAGAAAAGAATACGTTCAGAAGTCGTAGTCTTTCCCGCATCAATATGCGCCATGATACCGATATTTCTCGTAAACTTTAAAAGTTCGTCACCTTTTGCCATTTTCTTTTTTTAATCTCCTAATTATATTCTATTAAAACCTAAAGTGAGCAAATGCACGGTTAGCTTCAGCCATACGATGCATGTCCTCTTTTCTTTTAAATGCTCCACCCTGATTATTAAAGGCATCTACAATCTCTGCAGACAACTTATCAGACATGGTTTTGCCTCCTCTTTTACGGGCAAAAATTATCATATTTTTCATTGAAACGGATTCTTTACGGTCGGGGCGTATTTCAGTTGGAACCTGGAAAGTAGCTCCACCTACACGGCGTGACTTCACTTCGACTTGTGGGGTAATATTATCGAGTGCAGCTTTCCAAATCTCGAGAGCAGACTTTTCTTCATTCGGTAATTTAGCCTTCACGGTTTCTAAAGCAGAATAAAAAATATCATAAGCGATACTTTTCTTACCATCATACATTAAGTGGTTAACGAATTTCGTCACCTTTACATCACCGAAAACAGGATCTGGTAATACCTGTCTTTTCTTTGGTTTTGCTTTTCTCATTTGTTTTCAAAAATTTTGTTCTTGTCTTTGGTTGCCTTTTATTTTGTCTTCAACGATTCCTCCGAATCATTTACTCAACCTATAGCCTTTCCAAATAACTCAAACCAGTTTTAATTCTTTATAAAATCTCAGTTTGAAGGGGCTTGATTATTTCTTACCCGCTTTCGGACGTTTTGCTCCGTATTTAGAGCGTCTTTGTGTACGACCATTCACACCAGCAGTATCTAAAGTACCACGAACAATATGGTAACGTACCCCTGGAAG
Organism: Tannerellaceae bacterium; assembly: GCA_032058265.1. Lineage (GTDB taxonomy): Bacteria > Bacteroidota > Bacteroidia > Bacteroidales > Tannerellaceae > DFXE01. The sequence continues at coordinate 22,468 of DAMCDT010000002.1, read as the reverse complement.
ATCTTTAACACGACCACCACGTACCAACACGATTGAGTGTTCCTGCAGGTTGTGTCCTTCTCCCGGAATATAAGAGTTCACCTCTTTACCATTTGTCAAACGTACTCTCGCTACTTTACGCATTGCAGAGTTAGGTTTCTTTGGAGTTGTTGTATAAACCCTTACACAAACACCACGTCTTTGAGGACATGCATCCAGTGCAGGAGATTTACCTTTAACAACCAAAGTTTCCCTTCCTTTTCTCACTAATTGCTGAATTGTAGGCATTTTTCTTTTCTTTTAAACTTTGAATGTATTTATATTTTTCTGTTTTATATACAATTAATATATACGCATTTTTTATTCAGGCTGCAAAGTTAGGCATTATTTCCGTATAACCAATAAGTTATGCATCTATTTTGCTTCAATTTTGCGCGAAAACGGCACAAAGGTAGCTAATTGTTACTTCTCTTATGTGATGGATTCTTTATTATTTGAATATATTTAAGGATTATTAATATTCGCCTTATACATAAACGGAGAATGCTTTGCTCAACATTCTTAAAATAAAAGCTTGGGGCTTTATTAACAAAACTCTTGGGTTTCGTATTCAAAAGCAGGGGGCTTTGAAAACAAAACTCTTTAGATTTGTACTTTTACAACACTTTCCGGCTATCATCTTCACCTTCCACTTTCCCACACAAGCAATTGTTTATCAAAGTAATAAGAGCGAAAGATGATCTTCCACCGCCATACAAACCTTCCACGCCCGATTTATCATAGTGGTTTTTGGAATTGACCTACATCATCTAAAATACAACGTACATAACGTTTAAATTTCAATTAGCATACTTGCCAAATATATTTTGTCGCCAGCTATTTCAAACAGGAAGTAACCTATATTAAATCACAGCTATAAGGTGATAGTAAACATCCCCCGTGGAAGATAATCTTCCACGCTCAAAACCGCTTCAGAAAAGCCTTTTAAAGCAGTAGTGGAAGGTGTATGATGATCCAATAAAGAACATGGAGGTAGTCTTTCCGGTATTTAAAATACGTTTCGTTACGGATTATTTCCTGAATAACTTATTGACTACTTCAATATCCCCATCATTAGGAGCCGGTTTTAAACGAAGCAACTCTGCGATAATCAGGTAAAGATTTACATTCGCCATTGTAGGTAATTCCACATTTTTCTTAAAGGAAGGACCTGCCGCATAGAATATTGCTTCCATCTCGGGAAGAAAATTGTCATAACCGTGTGTAGCTGCTAAACGCGAACGTGATTGTGGCCTGAAGTGAACATAAGTTCCTAAATCCGGTATTAAAACCAGGTCACTTACACGCGGATGTTTACCATAAACATATCTTTCCCGTATCTCTTCCTTTTTATATGCTTTAATGTGTGGAACGGTTTGTAAAATCCGATAAGCTGTTTCAAGATAGCTCTTTTGGGGATATAACAAGGTAGGAACGCCATCAAAGACATATTCAAAACTATCCCGTGGCAGATAATCATTCAGATTTACGTATTTATCAGGATAATAAGTAGCCATACCATGATCTGACAAAACAATGAAATCTATCTTTTTGAAATCTTTCAATTTCCGGGCTTCTGTAAAATAATAATTAAGCACACTGTCCAACTCTTCCACCTTTGTATACGTCGCAGATGAATCAGGAGTAGCGAAATGTCCGATTCCATCGGGTTCTTCTATATACCACATGATCAAACGCGGACGTTCCTTTTCCGGCAACTTCAACCATGAAATAACTGAGTCAACTCTGTTTTTATAAGGAACTGATTTATCATACATCTTGCAGATAGACGGCTGCATACCTTGAACCGGCGCTTCGCTACCCACCCAAAAGAAAGAAGCAGTTTTCACCCCTTGTTTTTCAGCTGTATTCCAGATAGGCTCGCCACCATAAAAGTCGGGATTGAGCACAGCTTCATTATCCCCCAAACGATATATCTTATCCAGATCGGGCGCATAAAAGAAATTATTAATCAACCCATGATGATCCGGATGCAATCCCGTAGCCATTGTATAATGATTGGAAAATGTCACACTGGGAAATGATGGCCTGAACGTTGACTTCACCCCCACTCTCGCCAATGAATCTAAAGTCGGCGTGTTCGCTCTATTGACATAATCAGAACGAAACCCATCCAATGAAAGGACAACAACATATTCACCAACGTTTTTTTGAGAAGAACATCCGGTGAAGAATATAGATAAGAAGATAATGGCACTTAAAAACAAGATATTTATTAGTCGATACATAGTTTGATATTTAATGGATAAAGAAAGAGGTTTCACATAGGTAGTGAGAAACTCTTTCTCGTATAATGATACGCGTTAGAATGTTACTCTCAAACCTAAAAGCATTCCCCATGTGCTGGAAGTCGTTAAATCAGGAGTCCATTCCGAATTCTTTATAAAATTTGCCGAAGTACTCGCATTTACCTTGTAAATAGGCCTTTTATCGTCTGTTACACCTGCATAGGTTAATGGACGGACATTGTCATAATTAGCTATACCATTCTTTTTATATACTCCCCAAGTTGATTTCAAGAGATTGCCTACATTTAAAATATCCAAACTAACCTGAGCCCCGTATTTACGATTACCTAAATTAACAAAGAAGTCTTGCGCTATTTTAAAGTCAAATCGATTTAACCAAGGTTTTTTATCTCCAAAACGTTCTGCATATTTCCCTTTGCGACTCTTTAAATAATCATTTCCTTCAATATAAGCCCAAAAATCAATAGCCTGTTGTTCTTTTGTGTATGATATTTGTTCTTTATCGTCATATATATCTGCAAATATAAATTCATCTTTACTTGATGGGATATATAACAAATCGGATGAGTTACCATCTCCATTCAAGTCGTTACTTACAGTATAAGAAACTCTTCCTGTATTATAACCTGTATAGAATAAGGAAAACGTAGTTTTCATGTGATTCAGGTACTCAATTTCATAAGAAACATTTGCCACTAATCTATGTGGCACAGAAAATGAAGAATAACTTAAACCCGGATCATTCAAACTATTTACTGCCGAATTACTTGACCAAGCTGAATTGGCCGATGATCCTGGATTGGCTGTTAAATCTTTTGCATAATTATATGTATAAGAAAACATTCCATAGAAACCATTTATAAATCTTTTGGTTAGTACGGCATTAAGAGCATATTGATAACCTTTTTCATCTCCGTTGGTCAACATAGTGGCGTTACTTACGTTTTTATTTATGCGGTTATCTTTTGACGGATAGAAATAGCGGTTATCATTACCATTAAATCTTTCTGTTGGCGCTTTTTCATTTACATTCATTTGCATTACATTATAAACATCCCGTGTATACATAGCATTTAATGATAACATTATATCAGCAGGCAATTGAACATCCGCGCCTATACTACTACGCCATACCTGAGGCATTTTGAACTTAGGGTCAACAAAAGCGATAAGCCCGGGAGCTTTCTCTGCGGGTTGACTAGGGAACAGATCAGGATATTTTGATATTTGATCTTTATAATTAGGTTCAAATTTAAAGTTATCAGGAATATTAGTAAGCGGGTCGAGTGTATTTTGCAATAGTCCTGCATTAGTAGGCTGATTGGTAAACCATACAAATGGTAGCATTCCAGTAAAAACACCGGTACCTCCATTAATAATGACAGAACGGTCATTGTTTATGTCCCATCTAAAACCAACACGAGGAGAGAATAACACTTTGGCCGATGGCCATTCAGAAACGTCTATCTGGCGACCATCCGCAAATTTCAAATCATAAATTGCCCGGTTGGATTTCAAACTATTTAAATAAAGAGGTATATCAAAACGCATCCCATACGTCAGTTTAAAAGCATCTGTAATAGACCATTCATCTTGTCCATAAACCCCGATCATTCCAAAATTAAGTTCTGCTCCAGGTGCATCATTTCCACCGTATCCATACGTTAACCCAAAAGATGTTGGTTTTGCATCATTCATAAAGTCTTCCATAGACGCATATCGATAATAACCATACGCATAACGAAGATATGAATTCATAAAATATTGTTTCTCAAATGATGCACCAACTGTTATGTAATGCTTATTCAAAGTTATATTCAAATTATCCACAAAACTCAACACGTCATTTTGAACATCATTCCCCGGTGTAAATAATTCGGTACCAAAACTCATATATTGCTTTTCATCTTTATATATATCGACAAAAGGGAAAGGACTACCAAGTTCAGTACGAGTATCACGGATATGGGTATAAGTTGCCAGTAATTTATTAGATATATTCGTTTTTAATACACTATTCAATTCACCGGTTATTGAGGTTACGACATTTTTTAATTTATAATTTGAATTGGAGAATGCCATCGAAAAAAGACTAAAACGATTATCACCTCGTGGATTTGGCGCGGAATTATTATTGACAGCCATATCATTTTTAGAATCGACTGCATTAAACCGTAAAGTCAATTTATGGTTTTCATTAATATTCCAATCAAGACGAGCCATTAGTTTCCAATTTTTACTATTGAAGTTATCGTAATTTTCGAAAGAGCCCGGATCATAACCATATTTAGAAATTAAGTGATTTTTCATTGCTTGCATATCAGCTATAGAGGTACGAGAAATATTCAAATCTTTATTGCTTTGACCATCTTTACTGGGTCGAAAATCCACACCGGGATGTGATTCATTCTCATATTCTCCATTAACGAAAAAGAATAGCTTATCCTTTAGTATAGGTCCACTTAATGTTAGTCCATACGTTTGTGAATTTCGCGTCCTGGCCTTTGGGATTTCCACCCCATCAATATTATCACCGGTAAATGATTTCGGGCGTAGATATACATAACCACTACCTTTATACGTATTATCACCACTCTTCGTAATGGCATTAATTGATGCACCCGTAAAATTTGAATATTTTACATCAAAAGGAGAAACGTTTACACTGATCTCTTCGATGGCATCAAGGGAAATAGGTTGAGCATCGCCGCCAGGCATGTTATTTGAAGATAAACCAAAACTATTATTCAATGAAGCGCCGTCTACTGTAATTGTATTATAACGTCCGTCTCTGCCCGCAAAGGAATTACTTGATCCTGCAAAAGGAGATAGCTTTGTGAAATCTGTGATGCTTCTGTTTATAGTAGGAAGCGTAGTTATCTGCCGTTCAGATATATTGGTTGCCATACCTGTTTTCGCGACTGAGCGATAAGCTGTAATGACAACTTCATCCAATGCTTCAGACGATTCATTAAGGCTCATATCTAATATATAGTTTTCTCCTAAACGCAATGTTATATCTGTATATATAGATGTTTGATAACCAATATATGATACATTCACCCGATAAGGTCCACCAACACGCATTCCTTGAAGATTATAGCGTCCGTCGACATTTGTAATGGTACCATAACGTGTTCCTGATGGTTCGTGAATCACTATAATTGTAGCACCGATAACAGATTCATTACTTGAAGACACCCTACCGCTCATGCTGGCGGTTGTGACTTGTGCTTTCACCACTGTTGAAATAAAAAGGACAGCTAAAGCTAAGAGAAGTAATTTTGATCTCATAATGAATTTTTTTGAATAGCTTAAAACAAATTAAATAATAGTTTTTAAATAATCTTCACAAAGATAAATATACTTTATCTTCATTATATTACATTCCTATTATTTTTTTACTTCAAGCCTTCTTCTCTCAGGCCGTCGGCAATATCCTGATGACGTTGGGCTAATTCTTCCTCACCAAGGGAACGGTAAGCTTCTGCCAGATACTCATGAGCGGCAGAATGGGTAGGTTTTAAGGTGACGGCTTTTTCGAGATCGATGACAGCTTCTTCAAAGTATTTAAGTAAGATAAATGTTTTGCCGCGGTTATACCGGGCCTTAAAAGAAATGGGGCTTAATCTGACTGCTTCGTTGAGACAACGAAGGGCGGCATGGTTTTCATGCAAATCCAGTAACGTTACACCTTTCCTTACCCATGCATCTACGTAGGATGGATTCAGGTTAAGAGCCTTATCGAAGTTACGGATAGCGGCATTGTAGTCTCTGGCTTTGGTGATACATTCGTTTCCCATCAGGTAGTATTCCCTGGCATACTCGCGCATGGCTTCTCCCTGTTTGTAATTATCTTCACGTAATTGCTTTATTTTTTCCTCTTGGGTATTGAGACGTTGTAGTTTTATCCGTACCAGACGTTGCACGATTGGATTAGATAACTCATTTCTTTTTTCAACGGCTGCGGAAAATAGCTCAACAGCATCTTTAATATTCCCTTTGTCAAACAGATGAGCAGCCTGGGCATATAGTAATTCCGCTTCGCTTTCGCGTATTGCTGTTTCGATTAATCGTTGGTCGTTAAACTGCTGGCTGAACCCAACGATCTCTTTCCGTACAAATATATCCCGTTGTGTAATTTTACCTTTCAGCACCAAACCTTCCAAAGTAGTACAGCGACTAAGCGCGACGTATGTCTGCCCTCCGGCAAATACACCACCTGTTAAATCAATTACAACACGGTTAAATGTCAACCCCTGGCTTTTATGAACGGTAATCGCCCACGCCAGGCGGATGGGTAATTGTTCAAAACTTCCTATTATTTCCTCTTCAATCCGTTTTTCTTTCTCGTTATACTTATACCGGTAATTACGCCATGAAGTCGGTTCAATTAAATGTTCTTTCCCATTATCGAGTAAAACAAAAACATTTCCGTCCTCATCAATATCTGATATCATACCGATAGTACCATTTACCCATCGACGGTCAGGATCATTATCTATAAAGATAACCTGTGCCTGGTCTTTTATTGACAAATTCAATTGGGTAGGCAAAGATGATTCGGGAAAATCTCCTTCAATGATTCCTTTACAAATATATTCTTCTCCGGGCAATTCATCCAGTTTCCTTTCATTGATATGATCAACCTGGTCACGACGGGTAGCCAAAGTTATATACATATCTTCATTTTTTGGAGAGAATGACGGGAAATAACGTGCGTTTAAAATATCAAGATCCTGTTGTCTCGTAGTATTGCTGCGTATCCTATCTAATATATTAAGGAATACCGGATCGGTCTGGCGATAGGCTTTCTGCAATTCAATCGGTACTAAATTGATTTCTTTAAATACCCGGGCTGAAAAGAAAAACGGACTGGCATAAAACAACCGCAAGATCTCTTTCTGGTCTGAAGGAACAACAGGTTCCAATTGATATACATCTCCTACAAATAATAATTGTTTACCTCCGAAAGGAAGGCGAGCATTCCCGGAATAAACGCGAAGTATACGGTCGATACAATCAATCGTATCCGCCCTCACCATCGATATCTCATCAATAATGATCAGTTCTACCTCCGCAATAAGTTTACGGTGTTGTTTTTTATATTTAAAGAAATCGAATATCCGCCCGTCTTTCGTGGTCAAATCAGGATCATCCGGCAGCATCGGCCGAAAAGGTAGTTTAAAAAAGGAGTGTAGCGTTACGCCTTCCGCATTAATAGCAGCAATACCAGTCGGCGCCAAAACCACGTGTTTCTTCTTTGTATTCTTACATATATACTTAAGAAAAGTTGATTTCCCGGTTCCTGCCTTACCGGTCAGGAATACAGACTGGCGGGTATGAGTAATGAGTTGCAGGGCATCCTGAAACTCTTTGTTATTTGTATCAAGTTGAAATTCCAAGAAAATTGATCATTAAGGAGCCGTGTATACCCAGGCATCATAAAAGTTTGAGTCGCGGCGTAATTTAGCCATATATGTTTCCGCCTGTTCTTTGCTGTCGAACCTATCTGCATAGATACGAACCATTCCAGTTCCTAAGATCTTGCCGGCATTCTTATAGACCGAGCGATCCATACGGGAAAGAAAATCATCTGCTTTTTTATCAGAATTAATACTACTGATAATCACATAGTATCCTGGTACTATTTTTTTCTCCTGTTTTTGAGGTTTGGGTTTAGCGGCAGTAATGATATTTGCTTCATTCAGGACGGATATTTCCGTAACATTCGCGTTTGCCCTCTCCTTCTTATCATTTACTTTCGGAGTTGGTTTAGCCGTTACCATCTCTGTTGGAATAAAACTAGCGGTATAGGCATCTGCATTCACTTCCTTAATCGGTGTAGATACCATCAGGAATAATGCTATTGCTGCAGCCGTAGCTGTCATTCCACGCAATAGTCTTTTGTTAACCGGAATATAAAATATATCGCGTCTTGATTTTTCTTCTTTTGTTAGCAGGGCCACTTCTTC
>DAMCDT010000002.1:10584-14195 GCA_032058265.1 Tannerellaceae bacterium | reverse complement strand
GAACGTAAAGTAGGTATGTGGCAGGATGATAAGCCATATGACTCCATACTGAATAATTCTGTCCCGCCTGATTCGAAGATAAACTGCCCTTCATAACCTTTATAAAAAGAACCGATCGTTCCAAATAATAATCTTACCCCTTTATATAAATCAGCATGTATGTCATCCACATCTTCCTCCAGCATCTTATAGGCACGCTGGTAATTGACATCATACATTTTCATATATGATTCAGCGAGCAAGCCATCATTGTGCATTAATGTAGAATTAAACACTATTTCCTTATGCATCGGAGTAAACAAATGTCTCTCAGCATTATATGATGCCGAAATTGTCTGTAATACAAAACCTCCGAACTTAGGTACAATCACACAGTCATGCACCATCAGGAGTTTTTCAAGATGCGATACTATCCTTAACATACGACAAATATAAAATTAATTAATGAAATAGCTATAAATCCCTGATATTTTTCATCATTGTATTTTTAAGAACCAGAAAATATGACCATTTGTTGCATGCGATTTAAAAAAGATTACACTGTTTAATCAAAGGATTTGTAATGTTTCAATAAAGAGTTCATAGTATCCCAACATAATATCAATCATTACCGGGAAGAAGGTTAATTATGTCTTTGCCTGTGGAATATCATTGGAGCGTAATTTCTAAACATCCTTATATTATAGCCTCTTATCTCCGGAATATGTTATTGATTTCAGTGCTCCCCTATTGACGCGTGGAGGAGTTCCGGCACGCAATATGAAAGGACTGATCACTTTCGACCGCAAAAAAAATATTCCTTTTTCTGGTATAAGGCCAATTGAAGGAAAGAACAAAAAAACTTGATGGTTTGTTCTTATATTGTTTTACTTTTGCACTCCAAATAAGAACTGTAATATTATCAATGAAACGTTTACTTCAACGTCAGGTAGTTATCCTGTTGTTTATATGTAATTCCCTGAGCCTGGCGGCACAGATATATTATTTGCCGGAACGGGATTCTTCCACCGTTTCGGCATTTGAGTATGCAACGAAGCAAATAAAAAAGACCAATGCTTTTAAACTTGATCTGGAAATGCACGCGACTTTCAATACGGAATTTATTGAAAAGAAGTTTGATAATGCGGCATTCCGATTCAATCAAATTAAAATAGAGACGACAGGTAAGATCGGAAATAGATTATTCTATTGGTATCGCCAGCAATTAAATAATGAGAATCAGACCATGTCGTTAGAGAATCTTCCCCGCTCAATCGATTATGGATTGATCGGTATACGGCTCTCCGATAAGTTCACATTGATAGCAGGCAAGCAGGCATTAGACCTGGGCGGCTTTGAATATGACCTGAACGAACTGGATGTTTACGAATACAGCGATATGAATGAATATACTGATTGCTACTATACGGGATTAAGCCTTATCTACCATCCTACCGAATCACAGGAATTCCGTATACAGGCAACAGACAATCGTATAGGAAGTATGGAAGATCAATACGGATTACTCCCCGATCACATTGAAAACAGCAAAGCACCACTTTATTATTCGGTCAACTGGAACAGCAGTTATTGGGACGAGTTGTTGAATCTGCGTTATTCTTTCAACGCAGGAGAACAGGCTAAAAAAAACTGGATGTACATGACCTATATCGGTAATAATATATCAACGGGAGGCATTGACGCCTATTTCGATATTATGTATTCGCGCGGTGATATCGACCAGTTAGGTATCTTATCTGAATTATTAGCCGGGGATGAAAACTCAACACGGTTACTGAATACAGATTACTTCTCCCTTGTTGCCGAAGTGAACTATCAATGGAATCCTAAATGGAATGTTTTTGCAAAAGGAATGTATGAAACGGCTTCCGTCTTTAAATCGTATGATGATATGGTTAAAGGGAAATACCGCACGGCATACGGTTACCAGGGAGGTATTGAATACTATCCGATGGAAGATGATAATCTACATTTCTTTTTTACCTATGTAGGAAGGACATATCTATTGACAGAGAAAGCAAAAGCGTTAGGCGCTTCTATCGAAAACACCCAACGCCTTTCAATCGGTTTTATTTATAAACTTCCGCTATTCTGATCTATCTTTAATGTGATCAGCCACAATGGAAATACATATTGACCAACGCTTGTAATTCCTCCGGTTTATTCTTTAAGTCTTCTCTCAATGTCGAATCATTATATGATTCTAATTTACGGATAATTCCATCGATCATAAACGGACTGAACACATTGTACTTTTCAAAAATAGCCCGTTGACTTTGCAGGCATTTGGCAGAAGCTGCGCAACTATCGGGTAATTGCGCTAACGCCCTTAACCTGTCCTGATGTTCTGCCTGGTGAATATTTACGTTTACATACGTCTTTTCGGCAATGGATAAGGCATTTTCCAATTCAAACCCATGACGACAGGCAACGGCCAATCCGCCCAATAACTGGTAAATATCCGCCGAACCATCCGGTGAACGCATCTCCACTGTTTGCTTTTGTGATGTATCGAAGTGCACTGGCTTTTCTAATGGATTGGCTATAATACTCATATCTTTCTTGGCTGTCCATCCCAGGGGTACACGTACAAGAACAGAGCGGTTCCTGTCTCCCCAGCAAATATTCGTCGGCGCTTCCTGATGTGGTACTAAACGAAAATAACTGGTAGGGTTGGTATTTCCAAAAGCTGTGATAGAAGGTGCCAATTCCATCATACCGGCTATTGCTTTACGGGCTGTCTCTGATAACTCACCATTTGCCAACATCCGGTTTTTTCCGTCTTCCATTATGCGCATGTGCACATGTAGTCCGGAGCCTGCCTTGCCCAACGTAATTTTAGGAGCAAAGGTAATATTCAGTCCGTATTCATACGCCAAATTGCGGATAACCCATTTGGCAATCATCAATTGATCGGCTGCATCTTCCACACGTGTGGGAAGGAATTCGATTTCATTTTGCTCATAATTCATCCCGTTTAGTGTGAAATTTCCCACTTCTGAGTGTCCATATTTGATAAGTCCGCCGGTCTGTGCCATATATTGCATACACTTCGTGCGGAACTGATTATACTTGGCAAACGGGCCTGACTCATGATAACCACGCTGGTCTGTCGCCGGAAAAAGTTCTACTTCAGGAGCAATTACATAGTATTCTAATTCTCCCATCGCCTCGAACGTCATGCCTGTTACATCTGTAAAAGCCTTACTTGCTTTTTGCAGGGTATATTCCGGTGAACTCTCCAAGGGTTCGCCATCTTTATTAAAGTAAGAACATAACATTGTCAGTGTTGGAACTTCAGCAAAAGGATCGACAAATGCCGTACTATATCTTGGAAGCACATACAAATCGCTACTACCTGCTTCTATAAATGAGAACAGGCTCGATCCGTCGACACGTTCCCCGCAGGTAAGGATTGCCTCCAGATAAGCAAGGTTAGTGATTACAGAGTTCAATGTTTTTAACCGCCCGTCACCGGCAGGGTACATAAACTTTACCATACGGATGTCTTTCATCCGGATATAAGAGATAATATCTGCTTTTGTAAATGCAGACGCCGGTTTTTGAAGGAAGGTAACCAGCGGATTGGCGTTCATGTCTAAATCTTTGTT
>DAMCDT010000002.1:6559-10574 GCA_032058265.1 Tannerellaceae bacterium | reverse complement strand
TTGTTTAACATATATTTATCAGTTTTTGCGTTTAAAAAAATCCCGTACAACATCTGTGTGTTGTACGGGAGCAAATATAACTAATTCTTTATATTAATAATCAAAATTCGTCAACCTTTAAATCTGTGCGGAATTTATCTAACCGTGCCTGCAGGCGTTCGATTACTTCTGTGTATTCAGGATTGCCGTAAAGGTTGTTCACTTCGTTCGGGTCTTTCTCCAAGTCATACAATTCATTACAGTTGATAGCGGCATCTTTTTTGTTTGCATCGCCATAGAAATGAATGAGTTTATAGCGGTTATCACGTACACCGTCATGGCGGCGCACCTGATGCACGGCGGGATAGTCGTAATAATGATAATACAGGTATTCTCGCCAGTCGGATGGTGTTTGTCCGCCGAGTAAAGGCACCAGCGAAGTCCCTTCCATAAACGATGGTTTCTCAATGCCTGCTATCGCTAAATAAGTAGGAGCATAATCGAGGTTCTGTACTAATTCATCGCAAACACTTCCGCCTTTTGTTTTACCCGGATAACGGACGATCAACGGTGTGCGGAAAGACTCTTCATACATAAAGCGTTTGTCAAACCATCCATGTTCGCCCATATAGAAGCCTTGGTCTGAGGTATAAACGATAACCGTATTCTCCATTAATCCTTCTTTTTCAAGATAAGCGATCAAACGGCCTACTTCATCATCAATTGTTTTTATGCAGCGCAGGTAGTCTTTCAGGTAACGTTGGAATTTCCATTTCAGCAGGTCGTCGCCTTTCAGGTTCTGACTGATGAATTTTTCATTCTTTGGTTTATATGCGGCCATCCAGGCTTCCCTTTGTTGGTCTGTCATACGCTCTAATGAAGCATCCCAGCCTCTTCTATTTCCTTCGTTTTTGAAAGCATCTGATGTTTTCAACTCATCTACTTTCAGGTCGTAGACTAATGTCATATCATCGTCGATCCGCATTTCCTGTGACAGGGCAGCTTCACAACGCGTGTTATAATCATCATAAAATGTTTCCGGCAGCGGGAACTCCACATCTTCATACAGATCAAGATATTTGAGATCGGGCATCCAGTTACGGTGAGGGGCTTTATGATGAACCAGCAGGCAGAAAGGTTTGTCGGGATCCCTTTCATCCAGGAATTCTATGGCATGATCGGTGGTAAGTGTGGTGGCATATCCTTCTTCTTTAATGTACTTGCCATTGCTTTCCCTGCTTTTAAATTCGGGATTGTAGTAATCACCCTGATCCCAAAGCACATGATAATAATCAAAGCCTTTCGGCTCGCATTGCATGTGCCATTTACCAACTACTCCGGTTTGGTAACCATGTTGTTGTAATAGTTCGGAAAAGAACGTTTTGGTCGAGTCGATTCCTTTTCCCAGTTGACGCTGGCCATTCTGGTGACTGTACAGTCCCGTCATTAAACAGGCACGGCTGGGTGTTGAGAGAGAGTTCTCCACAAAGGCTTTACGAAACAACATTCCTTCGGCAGCCAGCCTGTCGAGGTTTGGCGTTGGCGCCAGTTTCGAGATAGGATGTCCGTAAGCGCTGATAGTTTGATAGGAATGGTCATCCGTCATTATATGGATGATATTCAACGGCTTTTGTTTCGTTTCCTTCTGACCGCCTCCACAAGAGGCCAATATGAAGGCGGGAACTGCCAAAGCTCCCGTTTTAAGAAGATTATTCATTGTATTTATTATTTTAATTTCCTCCATTTATTTGTCCTTTTTTTCTTGATCACTGACCAAAGATATACCAGGTTATTAACTTTCCTTTGTTAGGAAGTAGCCTTTTCATGCCTACCTGTTCTACTTTTGTATGCGTGTATTTAATCTGCCACCAATTGGTGGACTAATATCCACCGGCTGGTGCACTAATATCCACCAGCCGGTGGATATTGGTGCACCAGCCGGTGGCAGATTAAATGTACGCTACAAAAGTAAGATTTATTCACCAGCAAATCATTAGTTACCAGCAACCAAAGAACCAGTTCTTTCAATAATTCCTGAAATTCCTATGGTCGGTATGCGGCCGTTCGGTTCGTTTCAATGGAATGCTCATGCCGTCTGTATCTTCAAGCCAGTTATATAAGTCGTGATTTAATTGCTTGATGATTTCCTGATGTTCCGGCGAGGCAATCAGGTTTTGCATCTCAAACGGATCGTTTTTCAAGTCGTAGAATTCATTGGTATCCCACACGCCATGATAGCGAATATACTTGTATTGGTCGGTACGCACACCATGCATCGTTGGAGTTTGCGGAAATTCATGTTCCCAATAGTATTCGTAGAATATACGTTCGCGCCAGCCAGTTTGCTCACCTTTTAAGAGGGGGATAAAGGAATAACCTACCATCTGTTCGGCCTTATTTACTCCCAGATAGTCCATGATGGTTGGTGCGATGTCTACATTCTGCACCATATTTTCAATAACTGTTCCGCCTTTCAATAAAGCTGGACAGCGAGCCAGCATCGGAACCCTTACCGATTCTTCATAAAACTGGCGTTTGTCGATCAATCCGTGTTCACCCCAGGCAAAACCATTGTCGCCCATATAAATAACTAATGTATTCTCATCAAGTCCTGCTTCTTTCAGATAATCGAGCACAGAGCCGATGCTTTCGTCGACCGAACGAAGGGTTTCGCAATAATTTCTTACCTGTACATCCCAGGGACGTCCGTGATAAGAATAATCCACGCCATGCCAGCTTTCACGTTGGTTCTTTACCCAGTCGGGCATCATACTCTCACCGTAAAAATCTTTACCAGAAGCTGCTTTTCCGGTAGACGGATCGATCGTCGGCAGTTCTTTAATTCCGTATTTGGGCGTGTTAAAGGAAGGAGGTATTACTAAATCTTTGTCTTTATAGATTCCCTTATGACGTTTGGCGGGGGAGAAGTTATCGTGAACTCCTTTATGAGAAAGGTAAACGAAAAACTGTTCATTGTTTGCCTGTTGCTTTTTCATAAAGTCGATAGCATGCTCGGTCAACAGATCGGTGACATAGGTACTATCCTTGTATTGTACCCATTGCCCGTTAGTATTGATTCGCGGATTGTAATACTCGCCTTGTCCTTTAAATCCTTCCCAATGATGGAACCCCGGTTGCGGATCACCTGAATCATTCCCCATGTGCCACTTACCGAAAAAGGCTGTTTTATAACCTGCTTTTTGCAGGTATTCGGGAAAGAATATAAGGCCTTGCGGTAGCGGAGCGGAATTATCTACTACTTTGTGGGCGTGCGAATACATACCCGTCAGAATAGATGCCCTGCTCGGTGAAGAAAGAGAGGTGGTTACAAAAGCGTTCTTTATATGAGCCCCTTCGCGCGCCATGCGGTCCATGTGGGGAGTTTCCAGCCATGGAACAGTTCCCATAAATCCCATATAATCGTAACGGTGGTCGTCTGAAAGGATAAAGACTACGTTCAATGGTTTTTTAGGGGCGGTTTCTTCGCTGTTTGTCTCCGGATTGTTGCCAAAACAATGTCCGGCTACACCGACGGATAACAGTAAAGGATGGATGTACTTTGCTTTCATAATATAGTATGTATAATAAGTATAAACACGGAGAAACAGAGGACACAGAGATTCTTTTTAATTTCAGTTTACAATATTAATAAAAACTCTGTGCTCTCCGTTCCTCCTTGTCTATAAATTAATCCCAACCCGGATTTTGTTCAAGGTTTGGATTCAAATCTATTTCCGATTGCGGAATAGGCATCAAAACCATGTGTTCTTTGAGGTTCTTGGCGATATCGGTTTTATTCGCTTCCGCCACATTAGCTTCGTATGCACTGTGTTCTCTCATCCGTTCGACGAATATTCCTGTACGAACCAGGTCGAACCAACGGTGACCTTCGTGCGGGAATTCCAGACGGCGTTCATTTAATATGACTTTGCGGAAAGCATCTTTCGACATAGCTTTGTAATTGCCTGAGTCATCTCCGTATGCCCGTTGGCGAACCCTGTTCAATACGTCCAACGCTTTTCCCGACTCTCCTACT
>DAMCDT010000002.1:0-6549 GCA_032058265.1 Tannerellaceae bacterium | reverse complement strand
TCCGCATACATTAACAAAGCATCGGCATAACGGATAATATGCATGTTCACGTCGCATAAGTCGCCCGATTCCAGACCATCAACAAAATACTTAACGGATACAGGTATGCTTGAAACAATTATTTTACCGGTAGTCAGGTGAGTAAATTCAGTTCTGAAATTCGCAGCTTTCCGTGTATCGTTATCATCGAACTGGTCATATAACTCTTTGGTAGGGATATCGGCTTCGTTCATAGCTGCCACTCCGATCGGTTCGGGCACAGAATACCTCGGTCCGGCAAGCGCCATTTCTCCGTTATGCCTTAATGGAGGCCTTTTGTATTCAATATAGAACACAGCTTCTATTCCAGCTTCGGTTTCCGCTCTCCAGTTTGCTTTATAATCGTTATGAAGGCCGAACCCATAAGTAGATTCGTTTTCCACTACTTCAGCCAGTTTATCCTTTGACTTCTGGAACTCTCCCATAGTAAGGTAAACCTTTCCTAACAATATTTTAGCAGCTCCCCGGTTTACGCGTCCTTCATCTATATCAGCATATTCAGACCGCAGCGGCAAATATGTTTCTGCAAACGTAAGGTCTTCTATGATCTGGTTATATACTTCGGCTTTAGGTGTACGCCCTACCAAGGCATCTTCTACCGTTTTCAAATCGAGGATAAGCGGTACATCACCGAAAAAGCGTACTAAATTAAAATAATATAATCCGCGTAAGAATTTAACTTCTCCTAACAAACGATTTTTCTTAGCCTCGGTTATTTTTTCAATAGGTGGTATCTTGTTTATTGCTGTATTGGCACGTAATATACCGGTGTAAGAATGAACCCACATATCCTTAACGAACGTATTCTGTGAATTATGACGAAGAAATTCGAGGTCTTGCAGGAAAGCGTTCGGCATACCCAAACCGTTTTTCATATTGTCGGTAGGCAGTTCACCCAACATATACATCAGGCGGTTATACAGATCGTTCAGTTTTACATACGCTCCGTCAACTGCGGCTTGCGCATCCTTTTCGTTTTGATAGAAGTTACCGTCGACTAACCTGTCGTTTGGGTTTTCATCCAGGAAAGATGTACATCCGGCTATACCAGAGAATACAACTATTGCTATTATATATATAATTGATTTTTTCATTGTAATGGAATTATAAGTTTATTTAATATCAATTTTCAAACCGAACATAAAGGTTCTTGACTGAGGATATCCGCCGAAATCTTCTCCTGCCTGAAGCGTTGAAGCGCCACGGTAGCTTACTTCGGGATCATAACCTTTATACTTCGTCCATGTCAGCAAGTTTTGCCCTGTAACAAACACCCGTAATCCTCCGATATGTTTGAACTTGAGGTTAGGAAAACTGTACGATAGCGATAATGTTTTAAGTTTAAGGTATGAGCCGTCTTCTACATAAAGATCACTGACAACCATATTACGGTTTGTCGAAGCTTTCGGATATTTGTTGCTCGGGTTAGTAGGTGTCCACCTATTTACTAAGTCCTTATATACATTTTGTCCGCCTGTTGGTGACAACAGTTCCATCGCGTTGTAATTATAAATCTTATTACCATAAGAATACTGTAAAAAGACATTTAACTCAAAGCCTTTATATCCGAAGGTATTCGTAAGTCCGCCAAAGAATTTCGGATTGGCATCACCTAATATTTCGCGGTCGTTGTTAGCATCGACTTTTCCGTCGTTGTTAAGGTCTTTGTAGCGGCGTAAACCAATACCGATCGGAGAAGCGGATGAAGTTTGCGCAGCACATTCTTCTTCATTCTGGAATATACCGTCGGAACGGTATCCATAGAATACACCAATGGGCTTACCGACAATTAACCGGCGGAAAGTTCCTGTTTTCAAATGTCCTTCGTTCGAGTCTATTTCCTTGTATTCTTCACCACCCAATTCTAATATTTTATTTCTGTTAAAAGCAATATTAAAAGCAGTTGTCCAATAAAACAATCCGGTCAGGTTATCACTTTCTATTGATAATTCAAAACCTTTGTTTTCTACACTACCGATATTCCTAAGCATGGATTGATGTCCGGAAGCTGAGGGAATGGCTACGTCATATAACAGGTCTGTTGTTTTCTTCCTGTAGTAATCGGCTGTCAGACGGAAACGGTTGTCAATAAATCCAAGGTCGAGACCGATGTCGAATTGTCCGGTTTTCTCCCATTTCAAATCAGGATTAGGAATCCTGTTAGGGAAAAAGCCGGTTACAAGATCGTTACCTATTGTCCAGGAAGCACTACCTAAGGTTGCTAATGATTCATACACGCCAATTTCGGTATTCCCTGTAAAACCGTAACTGGTACGTATCTTCACATTACTAATAGTAGAATGTACCGATTCCATAAAGTCTTCTTCCGACAATCTCCAGGCAAAAGAACCTGACGGGAAAAATCCATATTTATTATTATCTCCAAAACGTGAAGAACCGTCTATACGTGCATTTACAGAGAACAGATATTTATTATACAGGGAATAATTCACACGTGCCAGATAAGACATTAAACTCCATTGGGTAGCGGAAGATTGTGGTTGGGCGTATACTGAACCTGATCCTAGCGCATTATAGGTTAATATATCATTAACAAATCCCTGAGCTCCCGCTCTTACCGTTTCAACATTATTCTTTTGTATCGTAAATCCCCCCAATACATTTAGGTCATGAATCTCATTGATCGTTTTATTCCAGGTAATGATATTTTCATTCAACCAGTTTATTGAACGGTTCATATCTACCTGGGCTTTGGAGATACCCATCGATTCATATATATTAGACGGTGTATAATGGTTTCCTTTTGTGTACATGATATCAGTACCAATGGAAATCTTTGCTTTGAAATCAGGTAAAAACTCCCATTCGGCATAAACATCTCCCAATACACGTGTGGTTGCGTTGTTATAGATTTGATCCCTTGCTGTTGCAATCGGGTTCGGAGTCAATACGCCTGGGTCGTTTACCGGGGTATATTCACCTGTCTCTTCGTTCGCGTAAACGGGTAGAATCGGATTCATTTTCAATGCACCGCTAATAACTCCACTCGTGCCCCCTACGTCTGTAAGTGGAGATTTACTGATCGTATGGCTTCCCGACATGTGCGTACCAACCTTAAAGGTTGAAGATAGTTGCCTGTCAAGGTTTAAACGTAAAGAGTACCGTTTGAAATCAGAATTAATAATAATTCCCTGTTGGTCGAAGTATCCGCCAGAGATAGCATACGTTGTTTTTTCATCGCCACCTGAGAATGATAACTGATAATTTTGCGTTAACACGCTGCGGAACAATTCATCCTGCCAGTCGGTTCCTTTACCTATTTTTGCTATTTCTGCCATTTGTGCCGAATCGTAATAAGGGCTTAATCCGTCGTTAGTATATGCTTCATTTACTAATGCTGCATATTCCTGCGCATCCATTAAGTCAATTTTTTTTGCAACGCTCTGGATTCCCCAACTGGATTCGAATGTTACGATATCCCGTCCCTTCTTACCGCTTTTAGTAGTGATCAATACCACACCATTTGCTGCACGTGCTCCGTAAATAGCAGTTGCAGATGCATCTTTTAAAATCTCAATCGATTCTATATCGGAAGGATTAACTGTAGATAAACCGCTCATTTGGGTATTTCCACCGGTCTGTCCAAATCCGGTACCGCTATATACCGGAAATCCGTCTATAACATACAATGGTTCATTTCCTCCCTGAAGCGAACTGCTACCACGTACCCGGATAGAAGCAACAGCTCCCGGCATACCAGAGGTTTGTGTTACCTGCACTCCGGAAGCACGTCCTGCCAAACCCTGGTCGATTGAAGTAATAGGAGTTTGTTGTAACTCAGTAGTTTTTATGGATGACACGGCGCCTGTCAAATTACTCTTCTTAACGGAACCGTATCCTATAACAACAACCTCTTCGATAGCTTTTGAATCTTCTACCAAAACGATATTGATGACGCTTTGATTACCAACAGCTATTTCTTTGGGAGTATAACCGATATATGATACCTGAAGGATTGCATTTTCGGGGACATCCAGTGTGAAATTACCGTCAATATCAGTAATGGTACCGATAGTCGACCCTTTCACAACAACATTCGCACCAATGATTGGTTCCCTGGTCTCGTCGGTTATTACCCCAGTAATTCTTTTATCCTGTTGATTGACGGCGTTCTTTACATTTTGTCCTGTTTTTTTATATATAATGATATGGCTATCATCGATTGTGTAAGTGACTCCCTGTCCTGCTAAAAGTTTATCCAAAACTGTTTTTATATTTTGTTTTTCAACCTGTACAGATACCCTGTTGTTGAGATTTATCTCTTCATTACGGTACCAGAAAGAGTATTCGCTTTGCTGTTTTACAGCATCCAATGCTTGTTCCAATGTTACATTCTGCAGGTTTAGTGAAATTTCGGCTACCTGTGAGTACCCGTTCGTTGCAGAAGCACAAAAAATGGTTAACAAAGATAATATTACTGATAATCTCATAATATTAAGGATTTTATTAAGGAAACAAATAGACGTAACTTGCCTTCTTCTTGATATTAAATTCATACTTTTGTACTGATTTTAGGTTTGTAATTGTGTAGTGATAATTCTGACCAAAGTCATTTTAAACGGAGAATGTTGGTAGCATTTTCCGTTTACTTTTTCATGGTGTGTATTTCATAGGCATATTTGTTTTTTAGGGTTTAACATCTTATCTTATTTTATTCATAAATTCTTACTACATCATCTTCTATCTTGTATTTGAAACGCCTGTCTGCTGTCATAACACGTAGTATTTGTTCCAAATTCTCTTTTCTTACAAAATCTCCGGTATATATAGTCTGTTTAAGTTTGTCGGAAGCAATCTCTATACTTACATTGAAGCGACGTTCCAACTGGCGGGCAATATCTTCGAATGTCATACTGTTGAAATGAAACAAACCGTCTTTCCATGTTATATAATAATTCAGGTTTACCTGTCTTTTCATAAATGTCCGGCGGGTTTTATCGAAACGGACTTGTTGTCCCGGAATGATTTCTATGTATTTATGCTGGTTTGCAAATCCTACACCGACACTTCCTTCTTCTAAGGTAACATCAATATTTTTCTCTTCTTTATACGCTTTTACATTGAATTTAGTACCGAGGACTTTCACACGGATTGCGTCTGCTTTTACGATAAAAGGTTTTTCCTCTTCATGCTGAACTTCAAAAAAGGCTTCCCCTTCAATTTCTACTTCCCGGTATTTCTTAACAAACGCAGTGGGATAGGATATAGTACTACCTGCATTCAATATTACTTTTGTTCCGTCAGAAAGAGTTATGGATGATTGCATACCCAAAGGATTTGTCATCTGAATGACCTGGCTACTTAATTGTTTATAACCTTTTTTGTATGACAAATAATTCGTTAAACAGAAGAGTAGTATTAAAGAGGCTGCGATGGTACTAACTTTTATAATAAACGATCGGCGGGTTGTCTTCTCAATTCGTTTATGAATATCAATTAATATCGATTCACGCATTTCTTCACCAAGTGCTGAAATTTGCGGGGAAACATTTATCTTCCGTAATATATTCCGTAACTTCCTGTGTGAAGACGATTGCTCTTCCCATTTCTTTAGTTGCTCTTCACCTTCGGCCGATAGCGTATTCAATAAATCATCGGTCAGGTTCTCCATGTTGTTCTTCTTGCGATCCATTCTATTAAGAGGAGTAAGGGTCTTACCTTTTCGTTTAAGAGAAATCGTGTTTTTTTAAAAGAATTTGAAAAGAATTGAGATTAATAAGCTAAATGTGATGTTTGGGAAATGAGGTTTAATGCTGTTTACAATTTTTTCAATGGCTAATTTCATTTGTACCCGTACGGTACTTTCTGTAATGGATAATATTTCCGCTATTTGTTTGGGCTTTAGACCTTCTTCGCGGGCCATCAAAAAAATGATACGACACTTCTCAGGAAGTTCATTGATCACCTGTGTTAAAAGCTTTTCAATTTCCTCATTAAGCAGCATATCTTCGGGAGATGATCCGGTATGGTCTTTTATCTGAACGGAGAGTTCATCAATGGGTATATAAGATGAATTGTTTCTTTTTGATAAATAGCGGTTAGCTTCATTTCTAACTATTATATAAAGGTAGGTTTCGATATTATTGACATCTTTCAGGTGCTTCCTGGATTGCCAGATAGAAAAAAATACATCTGTTACGACCTCACGACAAGCGTCTTTGTCTTTTAAAAGAGAATATGCAAATCGGAAAACCTGTTCATAATAAAGATTATAAAACAGGTCAAAAGATACTCTATTGTTATCTGAAATTAATTTCAAAAGACTTTTATCATCCATCCCTCTATATTCTGCATGCCCTTTCTCGATTATACAAACTTAATCATTTTTCCTTACAATTGAAAAAGATTAATCTGTGCATATATATGTAATAAATTAGGATTCTACTCTGATACAATAACCGAATATTGTTTCTTTTTATAATGTCAATTGTAGTAAACAAAAAAAGAGCCAACCCAATGTATTATGGATTGACTCTTTGATTGTTTGTT
>DAMCDT010000001.1:506-36123 GCA_032058265.1 Tannerellaceae bacterium | reverse complement strand
TTTTACAGGAGTATGATCAGAAACATATATATCATTTAGTTTCTCAGGAAGAACTTCATAAGAAAGAACCGATATCTGGTCAGTTACAAAGATATAATCAATATAATCTTTTCTTTCTTCAGGCACTCTCCCGAATGCATGGAATGTGCCGGGCCTTTCTACTTTGTTCTGGGCAATCAATCGGCTATCTTTGAATTCGCCGCTTTCCAACACATGCCTAATTACATCTGATTCAGGACGCGCGTTAAAGTCTCCGGTTATGATTACCGGCAATCCATTACTTATCTCTTTTGCTTTGTTCAGTAAAAGTGTTACTCCTTCTTGCCGGGCTACTTTACCTACATGATCTAAATGAGTATTGATGAAAAATAATTGTTTATTGATTTCGTTATCTTTCAGAACAGCCCAGGTTGCAATCCGTTCACACGCGCCATCCCAACCTTTTGAACCGGGAACTTCAGGCGTTTCGCTCAGCCAAAAATAACCTGACTGCACTTCAGAAAAGCGATCTTTCTTATAAAAGATAGCGCTATATTCTCCCTTGTCAATACCATCTTCTCGTCCGACACCAATAGACTTATATTCCGGTAATCTTTCTTTCAAATCATTTAATTGATTAGCTAAAACCTCCTGTGTGCCTAACAGATCAATGTCATTCATTTTAATTATGTCTGCCGCGACATCTTTACGATATTGCCAGTTATTGAGACTGTCTTCCGGATTATCATACCGGATATTAAATGTCATCACATTTAATTCTACCGGCTTATTATTGCATGAAAGCAATAACGTGAATAAAAATAAATAAAGAAGATTTTTCATGGATATATACTTTTGATTAATGATTGTCGATTTACACTACGAAGATAACCGAAGAATCAGACATATACAAAGCGGGCCATCCCGAATCATTCGATTGAAAATAGCCCGCTTCCCTTCATTACTCTTTGAACTTTAATGGAAGGGTTTAGTTACTGTTATAACCAGGATTTTGTTTAAGAGCTCCTTGCGCTTTTACGACCTCATTTACTTCATAAGGAAGTACACAGGCCACATCCGGATTATATGTTTTAGCCGACATAATTTCGATAACACCTTTGTATGTCTTACCATTAATCATTTTTGTTGTACTGTTTTCCAGGTCTAGTGGAGAATCAGGATCAGAACGATCCAAATACTTCAATCCGTGTTTAGCGGCTTCAAGCATTTGCTTGGCAACAGGATACTTAGGTGCCCAACGTTTTAAGTCCATTACACGGTCGGTATATTCGCCTGCTAATTCGCATCTGCGTTCGTGCATTAAGTCAGTCATTGTAGCATTGGTATAAGGTTCGCCCATACCGGCACGTTTGGCAATACGGTTCAGCACTTTTGCTGCTTCAGCTCCATTTCCATTTTCAATTAAAGCCTCCGCTTTGAACAATAACATTTCAGCAAAACGGATTAATGGCAGATTCAGATCAGTCGTAGGACGGTCGCCGTTAGGAGATATCCTGTCACTGATTCCTGCACCTGATTGCGGATCAAATGTACCATACTTAAACGGCTCCATATATTTGTTGAAATGGAATCCGCATTCCAAGTCTGCAGTTGAGAAGAAACGACGATTCTCACCGAAGAAAACAAACGGGTCTCCATATTGAAGGATTGTTACCGGACGGCGTAAGTCATTTTCATCATATTCAGCCCATAATTCCAATGTCGGTTTAAAGTTACCCCAACCATTGTAGCGGCCCCAACCTTTATTATCAAGCATAATACCAGGGAAGATACTTCCCGCCATCAATGTTCCTGAGCTATTGACAGACCATATATATTCCTTGCCCCATTCATTTGCAATCGTAAATACATCAGCGAAGTTATCTAACAGCCCTCGCCCGCCTTCACTCTCAAGCCTGTCTACTAAAGCAGGAATTTCATTCCATTTAGAAGCATCGTGTTGCGCCCAATAAGCTAATGTTTTAATCTTATAACCTAACGCGGCATCTTTCGTTGCCCTGCCATAATCATCTTGTCCGTATTGATTGAACCAGGGTAATAATTCCATCGCTTTATCAAGGTCTTCAATTATAAGTTGATAGTTATCCATTACCGTAGCCATTTGCTCCGGAATTTGAACTTTTTCGGCATCGTAATCCTCATATAATTCATAACGGGTAAAAGGTACTCCATTATCAGGCCGTCCATACCGGTAAGCAATCATAAAATGAGTAAAGGCACGCATAAAGTAAGCTTCTCCTAAACATCGATTTATTACAGATGATCTGCTTTCTGTATTTAACGCATTATAAATAATATCGTTACATACCGACATCGTCCGATACATTTCATTATAAATGTTTTTTATACTACCTTCAGATGAACCATCAGGAACCAAGTTTGCCAGATTCATTTGGGCATTCCCTCTGGATCTGGAGAAGAATATATCATCAGAAGCTCCTTGTTCCCAGAATAAATCACGCCCCCAGGTTTCTTCCTGCGAGAAACAACCATAAATAGATATTACAGCCGTTTCAAAGTCGGCATCCGTTTTCCAGTAGGAGCCTGAATTAGGCGTTCCTTCCGGTTTTACATCCAACCAATCACTGCAAGCAGTAAATACAAATGCAGCAAGAGTAATAATTGATAATATTTTTAATTTCATCGTTATATCTTTATTAATGTTAAAACTTTAGTTTCAAGGCAATAGAGTAAGTACGGGATACCGGATATTGACCACGATCCAATCCGTAGGAATATGTAGAAGTAGCATTAGGATCATCGAGAGAAGTAGGCGTACTACCAACTTCCGGATCAATTCCCGAATATTTTGTAAAAGTAGCCAGGTTATCGATACTGAATGTCAGGTCTAATGTACTTTTACGATCAGCTAAATATCCTATTTTACGGAACAGGTTCGTAAAGGAGTATCCTATTGAAATATTCTTGATACGTAAATAATCGCCATCCTCCAGGTAATAATCTGATACGGTTGAGAAATTTCCGTTTGGATCACTAGCTGAGATACGTGGTACTTTATCATTTGGTCCATCCAGTGCTTTTAGTATTTCACGTGATCGGTTAAAACTACTTAATGATTCATTCAATGTGGAGAATTTGTATGCATTAAATATCTTGACCCCATTTACACCTTGTAGCATAAAACTAAAATTAAAGTTATTCCAGGTTAATCCCGCAGACAGGGCATAGGTTAATTTAGGCATGGCATTACCCATAAATACACGGTCGTTTCCGTCAATTTTACCATCGCCGTCTTCATCGATAAACTTTAAGTCTCCTATTTCTGCTTTCGGTTGAATTTTATTTCCATCTTTATCCACATGGGCGTCAATCTCTTGTTGTGATTTGAATACACCATCCGACTGGATCAGATAGAATGAATAAATTGGTTCACCTTCTGCAGAACGGAATGGATCAAGGTCTTTAAACTTCCCTCCGTCTGTCCATACCGGTTTCTTCCCATCAGGACCCGGCTGGCCAATATCATAAACTTTATTTTTTAATGTCGCAAGATTTCCTGATACCCAATAATCAACCTTACCGGCTCTATCCATCCATGTTGCCGCCAATTCGATACCGCTATTATGTATTTCGCCTTCATTTATCAACATAGGATTTATACCAATACTTTTTGTCCAACCCGCATCCTGATCTTTAATTAAATCCATAGTTTTCTTCTTGAAATAATCAAAGGTAAGGTTCA
The DNA here is from genome assembly GCA_032058265.1 of Tannerellaceae bacterium. Classification (GTDB taxonomy): domain Bacteria; phylum Bacteroidota; class Bacteroidia; order Bacteroidales; family Tannerellaceae; genus DFXE01. The sequence continues at coordinate 32,420 of DAMCDT010000001.1, read as the reverse complement.
AGCGATTGTTTAAGAAAGCCGCATCAATACCGAGGTCTAACTGTTCTGACGTTTCCCAGGTAAGGAAGGGGTTATAACCGGTTTTATTATACATACCGATTTGTATAGGAGTTTCATAACCTATTTGTCCACCAACATCACCTCCGCCAATCTGATATTTTTCCAGTACCGGATAACCATATCCTCGTTTAATAGAACCTAAGTTACCGATACGTCCCCAACTGGCACGAACTTTCAATAGGTTTAGTATATCATTCTTGGGAAAGAAAGGTTCTGAAGTGATCTTCCATGCACCGGTTACAGAAGGAAAGTCGCCATACTTTTCACCTTTAGGCAGACGGCCTGCATAGTCACGACGCCAGGAAGCGGTTACAAAGTATCTGTCTGCGAAACTATATGATACACGTCCCACCACCGATACATTTCTGTCTTTCCAGAATAAATCCTGAGATTGGTCATGTAATCCAGCTTGAGTAAAATACATCAATGCCTCGTCTTCGCTTTGGAAATCACGGGCTGATGCCTGAAACCAACGATAGGATGACTCATTGGCTGTGGTTGAAGCCATTAAACCCACATTATGCGCACCAAATACGCGGTCGTAATTCAAGGTATTTTCAAAGTTCCATTCCGGTTGACGGTATGTTCTATATCTTAATTCATTTCGATCCTGAGGTTTTCCCGGCTCCAATCGCCTGGTATTAAAATACCGTTGGAAATAATTGTGCTGCATATAAGTGAAACGAGAAGTGAAGTTCAACCCTTTGATAGGTTCCATAATATCCAGGAAAGTAGAAGATGTCAGGCTTGATTTATTGTTCTGATCATAGTCTGCTTTTAATATACGTACCGGATTGATCGCATCCCCATGTATACTGGCGAAATTATCACCGTACTTTTCAATGTATGCCTGATCACTTGGGGCCGTACCTCCGTATTTACCGTCTGCAGTATACACTTCTGCATTACGTGGCATCATCAACGCTGATAGAATGACACCTGATTCCGCGCTTGACGTATTTGCTCCGCGATTTTGTACGTTTTGCCATGACAGGTCTTCACGGATTCGGATGTATTTATTTATTTTCCACATAGAGTTCAAGCGGGCCGTGATCGACTTATTATATGTATTGATCAATGTTCCCTGACGATCTGAATATTCAAAGGAAGCCCTGTTCGAAAATTCTTCAGTACCACCGGAAATAGCAACGTTGTGACGTTGAAACGGAGCCGTACGAAATATTTCGTCTATCCAATCCGTACGTGTTTGTCCAATATAAGGGTTTTTTGTAACATCCCAACCTGTAGGAAGATATTGTTCTCCACCCAAAGCTACAGCTCGCACCATTCTCTCTTCTTCAATCGTAAGAGACTGAGGTAAGTTTGTAGCATTCGAAAAGCCGGTTACACCATTGTATTCCACTGAAGTATGTCCTGCGGCTGCCTGGCGGGTAGTTACCAAGATAACACCTGCCGATCCTGCGTACGCTCCGTAAATAGCTGCGGAAGCAGCATCCTTCAATACAGTCATTGATACCACATCACTCATATTGAAAGGTGCTCCCGGAACTCCATCCACTACATACAAAGGAGATTCGGAGCTACGTGAGCCCATACCACGGATAGTAATACTAGGCTTTGATTGAGGGTGTCCTCCGTTATAAGTGATCGTCACACCGGGGATTTGACCTTGTAGCATTTCTTCAGCGCTTGTAATCGGACGTTCTAATAATTTATCAACATTGGCAACGGAAGAAACGGCCGCTGACAAGTCGCTCTTCTTCATAATACCATAACCTACAACAACAACTTCATCAAGCTTCTGAGTATCTTCCTGCAAAATGATATTGAATGTCGATTGGTTACCTACATTAATTTCTTGTGATAAATATCCAATATAACTGATAACAAGTACCGCATTTTGAGGAACTTCAAACTGGAACTCACCATCCAAGCCGGTAGTAACCCCGAGATTTGTACCTTTTACCAACACATTAGCTCCAATGACTGGGTCGCCTAAAGCATCTTTTATAATACCTGAGATCGTTTTTGTGCTCTGTTGTTTCCCATTGGCTTTTGCGGATGCTTTAGCATCTGTATAAAGCATTACAATACGGTCTTCTATCTTATATTTTATACCGGTATTGCTGAACACCTGGTCCAGGATAGTTTCAATATCTTCATCCTGTGCTTTTACCGAAATATTATTCACCCGCATCGATTCCAGAGAAGTGTCGTACGAAAAAAGAATATCCGTTTGTTTTTTAAGAGATTTCACCACTGTTTTCAGTGTGGCGTTGTTCAGCGATAATTCTACGTCAAATCGTTGATCAAATGCACTGTGTGAAGGGACTGCATAAGCAGTTGCCACAAAACAGCATAACAACAACCCAATAAATAGACGTTTAGTGGGAACTAGCTTTTTCATTTTCATCTTCATACTTTTTTTGTGTTTTTAAGATTAACCTTACGATAAAAGAACTTTTTCATGTCAGTATCATTTTAAGATTTTAGTGCAACCATTGTTGCCGTTCATATTAAATACAACCCAACAATGAAAAGTACCTAAACAGAAATAAACTTTTTTTGCTTTTTCAAAAGATATGTGCTCTTTTAAAAGTCGTTCGGTTAATAAGATTAGTAAAAACAATGTCTTTTCCATTATCTTTTGTTTTAGTTAAAATTTATTGCTGCAAATAACTACTATTCCTGTTGCAAGACTGTAAATGGATTGTTAAGAAAAGATTTCATTATTCAAGTTATCCTTTTTTGAGCTTACCTTAATAAAAATGTTATTTTTGCATGAAACAAACAGAAACTTATGGCTAAATATAAACGTATCCTGCTGAAATTAAGTGGCGAATCCCTGATGGGAGGTAAACAATATGGTATAGATGAAGTCCGCCTGAATGAGTATGCTTCACAAATAAAAGAGATTGCCGGTATAGGTGTCCAGATCGGAATTGTTATTGGCGGAGGAAATATATTTCGAGGACTGAGCGGGACATCCAAAGGATTCGACCGTGTAAAAGGTGACCAGATGGGTATGTTGGCTACTGTAATTAACAGCCTTGCCTTGAGTTCGGCATTGGTTGCTATGGGCGTAAAAGCAAAAGTGCTTACGGCTATCCGGATGGAACCTATCGGCGAATACTATAACAAATGGCGGGCTATCGAACTATTGGAACAAGGGAATGTAGTAATTATGTCATGCGGCACCGGTAATCCATTCTTCACGACAGATACAGGCTCTTCCCTGCGAGGAATTGAGATTGAAGCGGATGTAATGCTGAAAGGAACACGTGTGGATGGTGTTTATACTGCCGATCCGGAAAAAGACCCGACCGCTACTAAATTTGAAGAGATCACTTTTGATGAAATATATAACCGTGGGCTTAAAGTAATGGACCTGACAGCTACAACAATGTGTAAGGAGAATAATCTTCCAATAATTGTTTTTGATATGGATACGAACGGTAATCTCAAAAAGGTGATGGCAGGAGAAAATATCGGAACATTAGTGCATAACTAGTGCATCTTCGGCCTCATCTGTTACCTTAATTTAATATGAAAAACCTGAACCTCACTTTAATATCGCTATTTGTCATTTATTTGTTGGGTGGTTGCCATCCGTTGAATAAAGAAAAGAAGTATGTGGTAGGGTTATCTCAATGTATGTTGGATGATGCATGGAGACAATCCATGATCAGGGAAACACTGTTAGAGGCGTCCAACTATGATCAGATCGAACTGGTCATCCGTAACGCGGATAATAATAATGAACAACAAATCAGACAAATACAGGAACTGATCGATATCAAGGTCGATGTACTGATCATTTCACCTTATCAATCAGATCCGATAACTCCTATAGCGGAGAAAGCCTATAAGGCAGGCATCCCTACGATTATAACCGACAGGAAAGTAAATACCGACCTTTACACAACATTTATAGGAGCCAATAATTATGAGATAGGAAAGACCGCCGGTGAATACGCATTGAATTACCTGCCGACGAATGCTACTCTTCTTGAAATATGGGGAATGAAAACTTCATCCCCGGCACAAGAACGCCATCATGGATTTATGGAAGCTTTAAAGAACAGGACAGACTTATCTTTTATAACACTTGAAGGAGAATGGCGCTATGATACCACCTGTATACAGATTGCCCGGATGGAACTTCCCCGGCAAATTGATTTTGTCTATGCCCACAATGATATGATGGGCATTGCTGCCCGCGAATATTTTGATAAGCGTAATCCGGAGCTTTCAAAGCAACTGCCTGTTATTGGGGTGGATGCAGTACCGGGAGCCGGATTGGAAGCTGTTGCAGACGGACATCTGAATGCTTCGTTTATATATCCTACCGGAGCGGAACAGATTATACGCGCTGCCGTAAATATACTGGAAGGCATACCGGTAGAGAAATATATCCCGTTAGAAAGCGCCCGGGTGGATAAACAAAGCGCCCGTACACTTTTAATGCAAACAAAGACAATATCGAATTACCAGCGACGTATCGAACAACAGCGAAACAATATAGACCAACTACTAAACCGCTTCCGGTTCCTTGAAAATTCCTTGCAGTTGATATCTATATTAATGATTGGTTTTAACATTCTGACTGTATATGCTTTCTATATGAATCGAAAAATAAAGCGCCGGAACCGGGAACTGCGTGAACTGAACAGGAAAGAAAAGGAACAGCAGGAAAAACTGATTGCCCTGAATACCGAGATCAAAGAAGTAACAGCGCAGAAACTACAATTCTTTACAAATATATCACATGAACTCCGTACCCCACTTACCCTTATCTTAGGGCCGTTAAATAAGTTGATCGGCCTGATGAAAGAATCCCCTTACCTATCCGATATGTTGCTAATTCAGAAGAATGCCGACAGGTTACTCAGGGTAATTAACCAGATACTGGATTTTCGAAAATTGGAAAATTCTAAAGAAGAACTAAAAGCACATCCCGCAAATATAATCTCCTTTGCAGAAGAAATTAAAACTTACTTTAATAGTAATGCAGAATCCCGGGGCATTCGTTATAATTTCTATACTTCCGTAGAAAAATGTATTGTCTGGATTGACACCGATAAAATGGAAAAAGTATTGGTCAACTTGTTGTCCAATGCTTTTAAATATACGCCCGATGGTGGAGAAATTAGCATCTCTGTGCATGAGAGAGATAAACATGTTTATTTGGCTGTAAAGAATAATGGGCAGGGTATTAAAGCAGCCAATATCCCTTATTTGTTTGACCGGTTTTATACAGAGAACAGTTTGTCGGGAACCGGAATCGGCCTACACTTATCACAGGAATATGTACGTATGCATCAGGGTGATATTATGGTAACAAGTGATCCGGGGACAGAAACGATCTTTACCATACAGCTCTATAAAGGAAAGGAACATTTAGAAACGGATGTTATAACCGAACTACCGGTATCCCAACTATCTTATGAAACATCCCAACTAGATGATAAAGAAGAAAAGGCATTATTATCGGAAACATATCCGTATAATATACTGATAGTTGAAGATGACCGGGAAGTGCTAGCCTATCTGGAAAGAGAACTAAAAGAAAACTTTACAACCTTTACTTCCGTCAATGGGAAAGATGCGCTTGAGATTTTGCAGGAAAAAGAAGTTTCACTTATCCTAAGTGATGTAATGATGCCTGAAATGAATGGCTTTGACCTGTGCCGTACTGTTAAGAATAAAATATCTCTCGATCATATCCCCGTAATCCTTCTTACTGCTTTAACGGAAGAACGGCAGAAAACATTTGCTATTTCAGGCGGTGCGGACGATTATATTCAAAAACCTTTCAGCATGAACTTCGTAAAGCTGAAGATCATACGCCTGCTGAAAGAGCGTAAACGCTTTCGCGAACAACTGCTGGCAAAATTACAGGACAGTAATCTTTTGCAGACCGACCCGGGCAAAGTGGAAAATATGGATGACTTGTTCTTACGCAAACTCCTTTCATGTATTGAAGAGATCTACCAGGATGCTGATTTTAATGTAGAGAAACTAAGCGATACACTAGCCCTTTCCCGTGGGCACTTACACCGTAAAATAAAAGAGTTGACGGGAATATCCCCGGTAGATTTCTTACGTAATTACCGCCTCCGCCAAGCCGCCATATTATTAAAGCAACAGCAATTCTCCATCAGTGAAATCGCCTATAATACCGGTTTCTCATCACCCGCCTATTTCTCCAAATGTTTCAAGACACTCTATCAAATGACTCCGAAAGAATATCAGGAAAACTCAAGAGCAAATAAAAATGGGTAACGTGCGAAATAATTTTGCTCGTATCCTATTTGATAAAAGCCCGTAAAGTGATAACAAGTGAAACAGAATCTGTTTTTTAGTCAAAACAATACGATGATTGAAAGAAGTTATCACAATGGTTTGTAAAAGTCATCACAATAACTTTTACAAACCACTGTGGTAATTTTTATGAAGCATTGTCGTAACTTTTTAAGCCATTGTCGTTTTTATTTACAACCTGTTCTGTTCAACCTAAGAAATGACTAAGTGTTTCCGTTTCTACCAAACAGATATTCCTTTGAAATTTGTATCACTCTGTCACAATCATCAAGTAGGCAGCAGGTTAAGCGTGTTTTAAGTGTTATTACTTTATCACACTATAACACTTAAAACACACTTAAAACACGCCTAAAACATGCTTTATTTGGTTGATAATCAATATTTTATGACACATGTTTGAAATTATGTAAAAATATTTGTTTGCAGAATACAACCGGCTGTGCCATAGTAGCTGGTTTCCTATTTTTGACGTTCAGATCCCTTAATTTAGGAGATGTGACAAATGTTATAGCCTATATGTGTTTTGTTATAGTGCATCAGTTTTGCCGGTTGTAGCTTTGCGAACAAATTGCTATAGAATGAAAAACCGAAAACATCTTTCGACAATGAATGTTCTATTCATTACAATTACATTATCAATTATAATGGCAACAACTGCTATTGCACAAGGGAATAAATTGACTGTCAGTTATCAGGGAGAAGGGCATAGCCTTCTTCGTATTGATACACCGCAAAAGTACCTGCTGCTTCCCATAGAAGAGGCATCACGTGAGGCTAAGGTGCAAATGATCGTAAATAACCATGCGGTAAGATCGTTGGATGTGAGGTTGGCCGTAAATAAGGTAGATTATTTCGTGCCTGTCGATCTAACGGCTTTTGAAAATGATCAGGTACTTCTCACATTCCGTCCGGTACCGGATGAAGCGGTTTGCTGGAAGGAAATGAAACTCTCCGGAACGTTTGATGCTTCGAATCGTGAGAAGCATCGTCCAGCATATCATTTTTCTCCTGTCTGGGGATGGATGAACGATCCGAATGGAATGGTATACAAAGATGGTGTTTATCATTTATTCTATCAATATAATCCGTATGGATCTATGTGGGGTAATATGCATTGGGGACATGCCACCAGTAAAGACCTTACCTCATGGGAGCATCAACCTGTTGCCATTGCACCGGATGCGTTAGGAACTATCTTCAGCGGCAGCGCCGTAGTAGATAAGGATAATACAGCCGGTTTCGGAGCGAACGCCATTGTTGCTTTTTATACGTCGGCAGGAGACCGTCAGGCGCAAAGCTTGGCTTACAGTCTGGATAACGGTAAAACATTCCTAAAGTATGACAAGAATCCGATACTGACTTCGTCTATACGTGATTTCCGCGATCCGAAAGTGTTCTGGCATACAGAAACAAATAAATGGATCATGATTCTGGCAGTGGATCAGGTTATGCATATATATTCTTCGCCTAATCTAAAGGATTGGACGTACGAAAGCAGTTTCGGGGAAGGGATGGGCTGTCATGCGGGCGTATGGGAATGTCCTGATCTGTTTGAACTTCCTGTCAAAGGAACAAACCAAAAGAAATGGGTATTGATATGCAATATTAATCCCGGAGGGCCTCAAGGAGGATCGGGCACACAATATTTTACAGGAATATTTGACGGGAAGAAGTTTATTAATGAATCGTCCAGTGTAACGAAATGGATGGACTGGGGGAAAGACCATTACGCAACCGTTACCTGGAGTAACGCGCCGGATAGCCGTGTAATCGCGCTTGCTTGGATGAGTAACTGGCAATATGCTAATCAGGTACCTACCAAACAATACCGCTCAGCTAATTCTATACCTCGTGACCTGGAACTTTATATAAAGAATGGTGAAACATTCCTGAGCAGTGTTCCTTCGCCCGAATTACTAAAAATACGTGGGAAGGCCGAAAAGAAAGGATCATTCACTGTCAACGGTGCGAAAGAAGTGAATACATTACTGGCTGAAAATAGAGGAGCTTTTGAAGTGGAAATAAAATTACGTAATAACAATGCCCGTGTTATAGGTTTTGACCTGTTTAATTCCAAAGGGGAAAAAGTGGAAATGTTTTATAATACATTGAATAATACCTTTACAATGGATCGCCGGAATAGCGGACTTACTAACTTCAATACTTCCTTTCCATGTGCAACTACTGCACCGGCTCCGGCAGGGAAAGAGTATATGATCCGGTTATTTGTGGATAAATCAAGTATAGAAGCCTTTGACGGCAAGGGTGAATTTGTTATGACGAATATAGTATTTCCTGAAGAACCTTATAACAATATCCGTTTCCACAGCCTGGGCGGTTCGTATTCGGTAACTGCATGTACTATCTATCCTTTAACTCATTAAAAACAATCATATCATGGAAAACAAGAAACCGGTTATAGTAGGAATCGGTGAATTATTATGGGATGTATTTCCCAACGAGAAAAAAGCCGGAGGCGCACCTATTAATTTTGTCTATCATGCCAGTCAGTTGGGAGCTGAGGGGTATGCGATCAGCGCTGTGGGTAATGATGTATTCGGTACGGAAATCATTCAGGAACTGGATAAGAATCATATCCGGTATGTTATTGAGACAATCGATCATCCTACCGGAAGTGTAATGGTGGAACTGAATGACGGCAAACCGACTTATACCATCATCGAAGGCGTTGCCTGGGACTATATGCCTTTAACGCAGCAGTCGATAGACCTGATTAAAAGGGCAGATGCTATTTGTTTCGGTACATTAGCCCAACGTTCACCCGTTTCAAGGGAGACATTGGCAGCATTGCTAACGTATGCGTCTAAAGATGCTTTACGTTTCTTTGACATTAATATCCGCCAGCATTATTATTCAAAAGAATTGATTAAATCGTTATTGTCGAAAGCGAATGTCTTTAAGATCAATGATGAGGAATTGGAAGTGATCACTCCGATGTTTGGCCTGGAAGGAAGTACGGAAGACAAATGCAGATGGTTCATCCGCAAGTTTGATTTACGTTATCTGGTTTTGACTGCCGGTAGCGAATACAGTACGATTTATTCGGAAGGGGAACAATCCACCATCCAGACACCCAAAGTGACGGTTGCCGATACGGTTGGCGCTGGCGATGCTTTCTCAGGCGCTTTCGTTTATTCCATCTTAACCGGCAAATCATTAAAGGAAGCTCACCAAAAAGCTGTCGATATTGCCGCATTTGTTTGTACACAGAACGGGGCATGGCCTCCATATCCTAATAAATAAGCATTATGAAAGAAAAAAATATAATAGTAAAACTACTACCGGTCATGTTGGCCTTCTTCGTGATGGGTTTTGTCGACCTGGTAGGAATTGCCACGAATTACGCGAAGGTCGATTTTGAATTGTCAGATACCTTGGCTAACCTTTTCCCGTCGATGGTATTCTTTTGGTTCCTGATCTTTTCCGTTCCGACCGGAATGCTTATGAATAGGATCGGACGGCGGAGCACCGTACTGATAAGTCTGGGAGTAACCATCGTTTCCTTACTTCTGCCTCTAATTAATTATTCGTTTATATCGATGCTCATCTCTTTCTCTTTATTGGGTATTGGGAATACATTGATGCAGGTATCACTCAATCCGCTTCTTTCAAATATTGTTAGTAATGAACGTTTGGCAAGTTCTATGACTTTCGGTCAATTCGTCAAAGCGATAGCGTCTTTTATTGCCCCTATTATTGCTGCCTGGGCTGCCGCTTCGTTAGGTGACTGGAAGTACTTGTTCCCGATATTTATGTCGGTCGCTATCATCGCTATATTTAGTTTAGGGTTAACACAAATAAAAGAACAAGACGAAAAAGGGGAAATATCTACTTTCGGACAATGCTTCGCCTTATTGGGAAATAAGATGATCCTGTTATCTTTTCTGGGAATTATGTGCCACGTAGGTATCGATGTAGGAGTAAATGTAACAGCTCCTAAAATATTGATGGAACGTCTGGGAATGGGGCTCGCAGACGCAGGGTACGCGACAAGCGTATATTTCTTGTTCCGTACGGTTGGTTGTTTATTAGGCACTTTTATTCTGGCGAAATACTCTTCCAAATTGTTTTTCCTGATCAGTGTTATTTGTATGATTGCCGGATTCGGAGGACTTTTCTTCTTTCAGGGGCTTATACCTATATATATATGTATAGGATTGATTGGTTTCGGTAATTCCAACATCTTCCCTGTTATAATGTCGCAGGCATTACTCCGTATGCCGGATAAGAAGAATGAAGTATCCGGATTGATGATTATGGGTTTATTCGGTGGAACTATCTTCCCGTTAATTATGGGTGTAACTTCGGACGCTATGGGAACTCAGGCAGGCGCATTGATCGTAATGGCGGTCGGCGTATTGTACCTGTTGGCTTTATCTCCCAAATTGAAAAAATAACTGTATTTATACGTTATCTTGTACGGCTTCCACTTGATCTTGATGAGGAAGAAGAGGATGATGATGAGCTTCTGCTTGTTCCGCTTGAACTGGAAGTCGTGCTTGAACGGTTAGTGCTGCTTCTGTTACTATCGCTCGAAACACTACTGGATGACCTGTTCGTCGTATTAGTTGTAGTGCTGCTGCTTCTGTTCGTTTGTGCCGGAGCTGTTGATGTTGACCGCTGGGTGGTCGTTGCATTCCTGTTGCTCTGTGTCGTTGTAGTTGAGCGTTGGGTGGTAGTGCTTGTCCTGTTTCCTGTACCTGAACTACTACTACTTGATGTTACCCTGTTTGCTGAACCCGACGACTGTACTCTTTCTACCGGACGGTTAGCTGCCGATTGGCTTGTTGACGGACGGCTTGTCGACGGACGAGACGTTGTCTGGTTATTGTAATAATTATTCTGGATCACTACCGGAGGATTGGGGGCAACCGGGCGTACCCGTGCAGGAATGGCAACTACGGCTCTTCCATAAGGAGGATAATAAGCCGGTGGTGCCGGTGCCGGTACGTATGCTACATCACTTTCCAGGTATTCATATCCTACCAAGTAATCATTCCAGAACTCCAGTGCGTAATAGTCGCCGCCTGATGTCCTGTATTCCAATACTTCCATATAACCATCACGTGTATCACTCACTGCAAGTACCCTGTTGGGATATCCTGCTACCATCTCTACTTCGGCTTTAGACATGCCGGTTGTCAAACGATTCAAATTTAATGTCTGATATGTTACACAACTTGTAAGTAGGATTGAAACGAACGCGAATAAAGAAACTAGCTTTTTCATAAACTCCTCCTCTCTGTTTTATTTATTGTTTAGACTTAGCAAATCCAATAAGGATTAATAACGATTAAATATTTCAAGTTTTAATATCAATTTGAAACAAAAATAAGAAACAAATATGAGGATTGCTATTATTATGCGTTTTTACTTTGTCTTTTGCGTTCGTTTTCGTCCAGAAGGATTTTACGCATACGCATATAGTTGGGAGTGATCTCTACATATTCGTCTACCTTAATATATTCCAACGCATCTTCAAGGCTGAATACTACCGGAGGCGCTAATGCAACTTTATCATCCGATCCGGAAGCGCGCATATTAGTCAGTTTCTTGGATTTGGTTACGTTAACAACCAGATCACCTTCTTTTGTATGTTCACCGACTACCTGCCCGGCATAAACTTCATCTTGCGGAGATATAAAGAAACGACCGCGTGATTGAAGATTGTTCAGGGCATACGCATAAGCTGTCCCCGTTTCCATGGCAATGATCGAACCGTTAATACGACGTTCGATATCTCCTTTCCAGGGTTGAAATTCAAGAAAACGGTGGGCAATGATCGCTTCACCCGCTGAGGCTGTAAGGATAGAATTATTCATTCCGATAATACCACGTGATGGAATGGCAAATTCAAGATACATGCGTTCGTTCTTGCTTTCCATCATGGTCATTTCACCTTTACGCTTCGTTACAATATCAATGATACGGCTGGAACTTTCTTCCGGCAGGTTTATGGTTAATTGTTCAACGGGCTCACATTTAACACCGTCTATTTCTTTAACGATAACCTGGGGTTGTCCTACCTGCAATTCATATCCTTCACGCCGCATGGTTTCAATCAATACCGATAAATGAAGTACGCCACGTCCATAAACCAGCCATGAATCTGCCGAGTCTGTCGGCTCGACACGTAAAGCGAGATTCTTATCCAATTCCTTTTGGAGGCGTTCAAAGATATGGCGAGAAGTCACGAACTTACCATCTTTCCCAAAGAAAGGAGAATTATTAATGGTAAACAACATTGACATCGTAGGTTCATCGATAGCAATGGTTGGAAGTGGTTCAGGATTATTTACATCGGCGATGGTTTCACCAATTTCAAAACCTTCTATACCGATCAGCGCGCAGATATCACCTGATTTAACAGAAGCGACTTTAGCTCTTCCCAGTCCTTCGAAAACATTCAGTTCTTTTATCCTGGACTTCACGAACGAACCGTCACGCTTGCAAAGCATAACGTCTTGCCCTTCTTTTAATTCTCCACGGTGTACACGTCCTACAGCGATACGTCCCACATATTTTGAGTAGTCCAAAGAGGTGATCAACATTTGAGAATCCCCTTCCAGGACTTCCGGTTCGGGAATATATTCGATGATGGCATCCAACAGGGGAAAGATATTATCAGTGGGTTTTTGCCAGTCTTCAGACATCCAGCCTTGTTTAGCCGAACCATAGATAGTCGGGAAATCAAGTTGTTCTTCTGTGGCATCCAGGCTGAACATCAGGTCGAAAACCATCTCCTGTACTTCAGACGGGCGGCAATTCGGTTTGTCTACTTTATTGATTACCACAATAGGCTTTAATCCTAACTGAATGGCTTTCTGCAAAACAAAACGAGTTTGAGGCATAGGTCCTTCAAAAGCATCTACTAAAAGCAGGCAACCATCCGCCATATTTAATACTCGTTCTACTTCGCCCCCAAAGTCGGCGTGCCCCGGAGTATCTATAATATTTATCTTATAGCCTTTATATTGGATAGATACGTTTTTTGCCAGGATAGTGATTCCCCGTTCGCGTTCCAGATCATTACTGTCTAAGAACTGGTCGAGGTCTTCATGTCCCTCCCTGAAGAGTTTTCCTGCCAATAGCATTTTATCTACGAGTGTTGTCTTTCCGTGATCCACATGTGCGATTATCGCAATATTCCTAATCTTTTGCATCGATACTAATTTTGTGGGTGCAAAGGTACAATAAAAAAACGTGCCCTAAATAAAAAACCAACGAAAACTGTTGTTAATCAAAAAGTAATCTCTATCTTTGCATCCGCTTAGATAATATAGTATTAATTTATTAAAGTAGAGAAGAATCATGTATATAGATTCAGCAAAAAAACAAGAATTATTTGAAAAGTATGGAAAGTCTTCTACAGACACAGGTTCTGCAGAGAGCCAGATCGCGCTGTTCTCTTTCCGTATTTCACACCTGACAGAACATCTTAAAAAGAATCACAAAGATTACAGCACTGAAAGAGCGCTTAAGATGTTAGTAGGTAAACGTCGTCGCTTACTTGATTATTTGATCAAGACAGATATCGAAAGATATCGTGCCATCATCAAAGAACTTGGTATTAGAAAGTAAAATATCTACTTCTAAGGAAGCTAAAAAGCCGGAATCAATTTGATTACCGGCTTTTTTATTAATGTTTATTTTATAACTACTTTTTTGACTTTTTCATCAATCACTACTAAATAAATTCCATCAGGCATAGGTATCGTATTTATGCCTTGGGCTATATTGAAATCTTTATATAGTAATCCTCCTATCGTATAAATACGGACTTTACGTATTTGGTCTGTTTCAATGAGCAAGTTACCTGCTTCTGTATAAATACGATTTGGATTGTCGGTATCAGTTATTCCTGTTGTGTTTTTTTCTTCAACGCCAATAATTGTAATGTCCGTATCTTCATTGATGTAGCCTAAATCATAATAATAGGTTTCACCAATAGTATCCCACAGGGATAACAAAGTGCCATTTACATACACTTGCATATTTTCAATTGAAAATCCATCCAAAGGTGTAATGTTCAGGAAATTCTGATCTTCACTCTTTACCTGGTATGTTCCTGGTCCCGGAGTAATAATTATACCTTCGACTTGTGGTATGGTTATTGAATAATAAACAGGTTCAGGTGGTGTCTGTTCTATCCATTTTGCATAAAGAACAGTATCTTGTGTAACAAGGTCGCCACCAGTGCCAAATGTCCATACGTTTATACATGCAGGTTCTTTATACCATCCACTGAATGTATAATTTGTCCGTGTTGGTACTGCCGGTGCATCAATAACAGAACCGGCAGCTGTTGTAATGGGTGCTACTGTCGTTCCGCCTTGTGAATTAAATGTAACCGTATGATAAAGCCCTGCCAATGGATTAGGAATGTCCGTCTGTATAACCTGATCAAATCCCTGAATCTTAGGCATAATTTGCTCTGTATCATCAATAATCCAGGTATTTGTTTGATCCCATAAAGTAATCGGTGCCTCATTCATCTTGCCTGTCCAATCAGCACCATCCACATTATTATGTAAATAAGTACTGCCAGTACCTTCCATGCCTGGAATGTATGCATAATTACCAGTAAGAATTCCATTATCAAATAATCCGACGATTCGGTGTATCATATCACCGGAAGCATTTATATTTGTTTGAATAGCCAAACAGTTGCTCACTTTAGTCAATTCATCCATCAAGCCAACTATACCTCCTACAAAAGGAGGGTTTACTGTTTGTAAGGCTTCAATGCTTCCTGCCGCATAACAATTATCAATTGTGAGTTTATCAGACATACTTAAACATCCGACCAATCCACCAATAAAATTATCATTCGATGATGTAGTAGATATAATCGCCCCGTCATTATAACAGTTACGGATGGAAAGCATACAATTTGTATTATCATTACTCACTAACCCTAAAATACCTCCAGTCATTGTATCGCTTTGACCATCTCCATCAGTAATGTTTCCCTGATTGTAACAATCAGAAATAATTGATGTCGTTACATTATCAGGTGAGACAGCCCCGATTAAACCTCCTGAATACGGATCATAAGTTTCGTTTCCAGTTACCGAGGAAGAATTGCTTGAATAGGTTACTGAAAACAAACCTTCTAACTTGCCGATTAATCCTCCTACAACCGAAGTATAAGGCGTTTTACCCCCTTTGACATCTCCGCTTGCAATATGGCAATTCGTAATTTGTATGGTATTGGTGCCATCATTCTGAGCGAAACCAACTAACCCTCCGGAATAATAACGGTGATATAAGGATGGGGAGACATCACTTCCTTGAATATTAATATCTGACAAGGTAAGATTCTCAATCTTAGCATTTCCTCCCAAATAACCAAAAAGCCCGATGGCAAATGATTCTACAGAAGCATCACTTCCATCAACCTTTAATTTAGTGATCGTTTTATTATTTCCATGAAAAACTCCCTGAAAAGCACAATCAGAAGTAGAATCATCCCGATACTTCCCTATCGGAACAAAGCTGGTTGATCCCATATCTAAAATATCTCCTGAAGGCTCAAAGCTAAAGTGAATATTATCGAATGTATTCCCATTATTTACCGAACTTGCAAGAATTTCAAGATCTGCCCGTGTCTTAATAATAAATGGAGAACTTTCAGTTCCCAAACCGCTAAATGCTATCACTGTACGTTGTTGATACGCTGCAGGGATTGTAGAAAGAATAGGCAAGTAATTTAAAGTAGTTTCCTGTAACCATGGTTTAGAATTATCTGTACTAAATTCCCAACTACTGACCGGAGAATTCCATGTACCTGTCGGAATGTTCCAATTAGCGCCATCCAATCCGGTTGGGTTATCTACCCAGCTTCCTTGTGTCGGATGGGGGATATCCAAGGCATAATTATTCTGTAGATTTCCTGCAGCGAATGTAGCTGTGTTGTCTCCATTTAAAGCAACGATACGGTGTATATCTCCGTCTCCTGACAAATTCGTTGACATCGCCAAACAATTTTCTAATACAAGTCCAGTGCCTGAACTCCCCATACTTCCAATTATACCTCCAGTATAATCACCTCCGTTTATATTTCCAGCAACATAGCAATTTCTAACGAAAGAAGTATTTCCTTCGTCATTAAGCGATCCGATTATACCGCCTATCGCATTACCATCGGTGATATTCGAGCCCGCAGTAATATTACCAGAACTGAAACAATTCTGCAGCTTAAAGTTTGCCAAGTCATTATTTTCTATAAAGCCTACAATTCCGCCGGTATAGGATTCTTCACTAAAATATCCTCCTGTAATGTTACCTTTATTTACACATGACGAAATAGAACTTGCTTCATAGAGTGACGCGCTTCCGGCAATTCCTCCTGTAAGAGACATTACTCCTTCCCATCCCTTTATATGTGCGCCGTTACTGCAAGATTCAATTCCAACCTGTCCGCTGATTTCTCCGATAAGTCCTCCCGTTACGGAAAAATCCACTGTTCCTTTTCCGCCTTCGATATTCCCGCTTAATACATGACAATTCTTAATTACAGTTATTCCGCTTTGATAATTTTGGATATATGCTACCAAAGCGGCTGTTTCAGAATTAGCATCATCTTTGCCTTTTATATCTACATTTTTAAGAACGACATCCTCAATTCTGGCATTGTCTTTTATATGCCCGAAAAGAGCACAACTCCCTGAAGGGTTAGTAAAAGAAGGATCATTTCCTTTTATTGTCAGATTTTTAATTTCATTATTTTCACCCAGGAAAGTACCTAGAAACGAATTACCACCTGAATTATACCCTATAGGTATCCAGTTATACCCACCCAAATTTATAGAATTTTTCAGAACAACTGTTTTGCCTTCAAATGTCTTGGGATTTGATGGATGGTTTACCATAACAGCTAACTGAGCCAACTGCTCAGGTGTTGTTATTTCAAAAGTTTGTGCACTTGTATTGTCCACATAACCAACTGGCCATGTAGTATCAGCCAGATCACTCCAATTCGTTTGTGAATAAACCGAATTTGCAACAAAAATAATAAAGAGGGAAATAATAAGGGGCGCTCTATGCCTCCAAATAGCAAAATAGTCTTTTGTTTTCATAACAGTTAAATAGAGAGTTAGTTTTTATATACACTTTCTAATTGAAGTATTAAATATCCGACAAATAGAAAAATGAATTTTGCTCAAAAATAGTAAAAATAACGACTATTGAATACGATTAGTAGAAAAAGATAGCTATTGCGTACAAAACAATGTTCTTCCGATTGTATCTTATCTTCAACTTTGAGGCTAAATGACTGTATATAAATGGGTAATTCGTGGAAGATCATCTTCCACGCCTAAAGTAGCTTCCGGAAAGGGTTTTGAATGCGTTAGTGGAAGGTGAAGATAGGCGTTATGAATTACATTAGGATGGCGTTTTGAAGAATAAAATACCGTTAATCATAATTTTTTTATTGTTTTTCGATAAAAATATTTGGTGGTTTCAAAAAAAGTATTTTTATTTGCATATCGATAAACAATAAATTATTCATGATTAACGAATAGAAAGATAAAATGAAAAAGCGGTTAGATACATATTGTTCACTTCTTATATTTATATGTGCTATTCTGTTAGTATTTAATGTAACAGATAGAATCACGGAATGCTATAACTTAGGTAAAGGTGCTTATAGTGAAGTTTCTTCTTCAGGTTGGTGGGTAACAAAGATGTGCTTTTGGGCAATTGATATGAATGTACTACTAATTTCACTTATTGTGTTTATACTCATTATAAAAAATATCCATAAAACGATTGTTTTCGACTGGAAGAATGTGCGTTTATTCCGAGGATTGTCGTTTACCTTATTTCTACATTTCATTTTCTCAACAGGAGTTAACTATATAGATTATTATATTCTTGAAACCACTAAAAATAATCCTTTTGAAGTATATACGGGAAATGTTGCCGATTACTCGGCATTAATTGCAACTTTATTTATTCTGATTATTGGTGAAGTTTTTGCAGTAGGATTACGTTTACAGGAAGAACAGGAATTAACTATCTAAATAAAATATGATGGAAAAGAAAAGAATTAATATTATTTGCCTTTGCATGTCACTTCTTCTTTGCATAAATCTTTGGCATGGATTTAGAGGAGGAAAGGATGGTTTAAACGACAACTCCGACGACTCCAAAGAACATTATGTAAGCGCGAGAATACATATATCGCCAGTTGGAAATTATAGTTATCCGGAATCAACAGATAACGGATCAAGCGAAGCTGTTAAATACAGAAAATCCAGTATCGTTACACCAGTTGAAGTATCAACAGCTTCAATGATTTTTTCAGCATTTTTCATCCTGGTACTTTTGGTAGCTACAATAACAGGTATAAATTGTCTTATTCGTTTTATAATCGATATTAAGAAAGGCCATATTTTCACTCACAAAAATATTAAACGAATGAGGCTGCTTTCTTTATGTCTTTTCTTAGGCTTCTTATTTGTTAATTATAATTCGTATATAGGGTATATAGCTGCAAAGAAAGTATTGATGATTCCCGGGTATGTAATTGACGACTTCCAATTAAAATGGGGTGTTTTATGGGTAGTCGTAATATTTGCTCTTTTTGCTGAAGTATTCGCTATCGGACTGCGGTTAAAAGAGGAACAGGATTTAACTATTTAAGAGAATAATATGGCGATTATAGTGAATTTAGATGTGATGATGGCTAAACGAAAGATCTCTCTGGGCGATTTGGCGGAACGTATTGACATCACTCCTGCAAACCTGTCGATATTAAAAACAGGTAAAGCAAAGGCCATACGTTTTTCAACCCTGGAAGCAATTTGTAAAGAATTAGATTGCCAACCGGCTGATATTCTGGAGTATAAAGAGGAAAATTAAATTTTTTAATATGAAAGTGTGATTTATTTGAATGACTTGCGACTAATATAATAAAGAAACGATAAACGGATTGATAATCCAACAAATCAAATAATATAAATCAATAATAATCAAGGATATAATATTTCTTGCAAGCCATAAATATGTCTTTTAATTTAATAATAATCAATATGGAAACAAAAAATAAGTTAGTTACGAAAAAGTACATTATAAAGGTGATAATTATCTCTCTGTTACTTATGTTACCGATTAAGAATGTAAATAATAAGACATTTGTGGATTTCATAAGTGAAACAGTTCAGGAAAATAGCAAAACTATATTGGAAAATACGGGTGTATTAAAAAATACGTTCACGGAATTTCAAGGCTTAGTCTCCAAAGAATATATCGGGCCTGTAACAGGATCGATTATAGAGGAAGCAAAAAAGAAAATATTCGAATCCATCACACATATTACGAGGCATTATTTGAAATAATTGAAAAAAAAATAGTCAAAATATGTAACGTTTCAGAAAATAGTCTCGTCTTATATACAGAAACAGTTCATAAAAGTTCAATAAAAAATATTATTAATAAGTAATTGATAGCCAGATAATAAATCAATCCGGATAGCCATTGGTATATCCAAAAAGAAAGAAATTATAATAACAATTAAAATTAAAAGTCATGAGAAAGTCAGTTTTAAATTTAGCAGTATTAGTAGTAGCATTGTTATCAACAATAGCAATAAATGTAAATGCACAAAAGCAAATATCTTCAGAGTATCTTTATAATACGAAAATGGAGAATGGCAAAGTTATAACAAAAAGTATCTGTAAATTAAATGAAAATACAGGTCTATACGATCAACATATCCTGTATAAATATACCTACACGGATAATGAAATGATGGAGAGCCGTATCACTTATCGCTGGGATAAGAATACCGGATCATGGGAGGTAGCTAACAAAATGAATTACGAATATGACGAATTAACGCATACCACAACTATTAAGTATGCTGTTTGGAATCAAGAAACAGAAACATTCGACGAGCCAATAAGTAAAGCGGTTTATCAAACCCTATCAGACCACTTGGTAACTTCATACAGCCGTTACGAAAAAGAGAATGTAGATGCCAACTGGACCATTAAAGAATATTTCAATCTGGATAATAATATAGCATCTTTAACCCAGAGATAACTTCATAAACACACTTTTATAAAGATGCTCGAAAAGGGATGGGTTATATTTAATCCGTCCCTTTCTTTTATTGTGATAAATATTATATATTCCCCTGTGGGTTGACTGTCTTTTTTTATTTATAAACGAAACAAAATGCATAAAAAAAGCGTTATGAATAAAAGTGAGATAAAAAAACCAATAAAATAATAGATTGATATAAAAGAGTAAGCATGAGGAAATGGTTGAAATGGATTGGAATTATAATACTGATACCAATAGTATTGATATTGCTACTCTCGATCCTTTTATACATACCCCCTTTCCAGAACTTTGTATTGAGAAAGGCTACCGGTTATGCCAGCGAGGCTACCGGAATGGATATCGGTATTGAACGGATACGTCTAACCTTTCCTTTAAATATTACTGTGAACGGTATTCAGGTAATAACCGAACCTTCAGATACTTTAATTACGTTACACGAAATATCCGTAAGGGTTAATCCGGTACCATTGATCAGGAAAGTTGTTTCCGTTAATTCTCTCCATCTAAAAGATGCACGGGTAAATACAGGGAACTTTATGGAGGGGATGCTCGTGAAAGGTACGATTGATGAATTGTCGGCACAGGCGGATCACATTGGTTTATCGAATGAAGAAGCAACACTTAATTATCTGGATCTGACCGGAGCTGCCATTACGTTACGTATAGATTCCATTTCAGAGAAAGAAGATACTACTTCAACACCTCTTAACTGGAAAATAAAGCTTGGTTCCATTAAACTCGATCACATCTGTTTTGCTTTACAAATGCCGGAAGATTCATTGCGCTTAAGCACCTATATCAATAAAGCCGGACTAAGGGACGGATTGGTTGATTTAGGGATATCCAGATATACGGTAGGTAATTTTAACCTTGACAATACGGTACTGAACTATGACGCGGATGATAATCAACCGGTAACAGGATTCGATCCGGCTCATATCGCATTAAATAACCTGAATACAGATATACGTTCAATTGTTTATCAAGATAAGGAGATACAAGTGGATATCCGTTCTTTCTCCGCGGAAGAACGTTCCGGATTGATCGTTTCATCATTGGAGGGAAAGGTAAACAGTGACAATATTAATATATCGATTCCTGAACTGAAATTAGAAACGCCTCATTCGGGGATCAACTTAACCGCGAATGTTCCCTGGAGTGTAATTGAAGACCAATCGGACGGAACGCTACAGGCGCTATTATCTGCCTCTATCGGAAAAGATGATATATTTACTTTTGTACCTGATCTGCCTGCTGATTTCAGGAGGGCATATCCTTTGGTTGCTTTAAATATTACCGCACAAGCTGAGGGGAATTTAAAGGCAATGACAATCCAGGAACTGAAAGTTGAATTACCGAATGCTTTCAGCATTAGTGCGACAGGTACTGCAGGTGAACTGATGGATAGCATACGTCGCTCGGCTAATATCCAATTGAAGGCCCGGACGAATAATATGAATTTTGTATTAGCTTATCTTCCCCCTGAACAGAGGTCACAATTCCGTATTCCACCTTTACAACTGGATGGAGACGTATCATTAAACAACAGGGAATATCAGGCGCAATTATCGTTAAGGGAAAGCGAAGCAAATGTTTTGCTGGCAGGGCGTTTTCATTCGTATTACCAAACATATAATGCTTCTGTAAATATAAACAACCTGGAACCAATTCATTTTATGCCGATGGATTCATTTATGTTAGTAAATGCGTCTCTTGAAGCCGAAGGAAGAGGTTTCGATTTCTTTGCTGATTCTACCTGGACATCCGTCAAGGGTGAGATAATGGATATTCAATATGATTCGCTGGCCCTTTCCAATGTATCACTAACAGCATCTTTGTATGATCATCAGGCAAAAGCCACACTTAACAGCAATGACTCGTTATTGTTAGTGGATGTTACAGTCGACGGAACCATCCGTCAGGATGATGTTCAGGCAATGGTAATCATCGATGCAGAAAAGATCGATCTGTATGGATTGCATTTAATGGACAGCACTTTCCATACTTCTTTTCAGTTGTTCGCTGAAGGAAGCAGTGATCTGAAGCAAACGAATAAAGTAGACGTGTCATTAGGGAATTGGGAGATTGTGACCAGGCAAAAAGTCTATCAACCGAAATTATTGACATTGTACGCCCGTACAACTCCCGACACATCACGGGTGTCTTTGCATTCCGGAGACCTAAGCGTAGTACTCACGGGAAATGCCGGGCTGGATACGATGATGAATAAGGTTTCTGCTTTTACCGCCGGGTTAAACCAACAGTTGGAAGTGGATTCTTCATTAAATATCGCATCCCTGCGCCCATTGCTACCTAACATGAATTTAGCAGTCAGTGCGGGGCGAGACAATCCTGTTTATAACTTCCTCCAGCCCTATTATATCGGGTTTAGCCAATTCTCTGTTTTAGCCAGCACTTCTCCTGAAGAGGGTATTCAAATGGATGCAGGTATTTATTCATTATACAGGGATACATTCCTGATCGATACGGTGAGGGCAACCATCCGTCCCGACACTGCGGGATTACTTTATACGGCCGATGTTTATAAAAAGAAATACCGCCAGCAAGTACCTTTCACAGCTCATGTGCATGGAACAATTGAAAGCCGGTATGCAGACGCTGAAGTAACTTATCTTAATCAGAATAATGAAGTTGGATTGCTTTTGGGGGTAAGCGCGCAAAAGGATACGGCCGGTTTTGTTTTCCGGCTATTCCCCGAAGAGCCTATCATTGCCTTCAACCAATTCACACTTAATCAGGATAATTATCTTCGCCTGAGAAGTATAAAAGATATAGACGCAGATATAAGGTTACGTGGTAACGAAAATGCCTCCCTCTGGTTTCATTCGGTGGATAACGGAGATACATTTCCTGAATTACATGTTGAGTTAAGCCAGATAAACCTGGATACGGTGACTACCGGATTCCCTCAGTTACCAAGTATGAAAGGGATGCTGAGTGCAGATATAAGGTACGCTCCTACTGAAGAAAGTATGCTGTTGGTAGCCGATGCCAATATAGATGACTTATATTATGAAGAAGGACGTATCGGAGAGATCATGTTGAATGCGGTTTATCTTCCGTTAGAGAATAGTGAACATCAGGTTGATGCCCATATTTCACGCGACCAAAATGAATTTATAACGGCAAATGCTTTATATAAAGCAAATGAACAGGAAAATATACAAGGACAACTGGATATCATACAGCTTCCGCTGAATATGCTATCCCCCTTTACCGGTGGAATGGCCGACCTGAGCGGAGCGATCAATGGAAGCATGGCCATAGCCGGTTCAACTTCTGTTCCCCGCTTAAACGGTTATATCGATTTGGATACGGCAGACGTATACATAAGTATGGCGGATACCCGTTTGCAAATGGATGAAAAAAGGATTGAAGTAAATAACAGCCTGATAACATTTGACAATTATAGTATCCTTTCTACCGGAAGTAATCCTTTTGTAATTGACGGGAATATCGATGTAGCTAACTTCTCAAGGATAATGACCGACTTGCGGTTAAGCGCCAATAACATGCAATTACTGGATGCGCAACGAACGGGAGAAAGTATTGTATATGGTAAATTATTTGTCAATTTATCTTCTACGGTCAGAGGTCCGTTGAATGCTTTAGCCATACGTGGTGACTTGCAGGTATTAGGAGGGACGGATGTTACCTATGTGATGACGGAATCAGCGTTGACGGTGCAGGATCGTTTAAAAGACCTGGTAACTTTTACATCGTTTACAGATACTTTGACAAGGATGCGCCGCCAACAAGAAGCCTTGCCATTGGGCGGCATCGATATGTTAATGGTTATCCATATAGACCCGGTTGTACAATTAAGGGTAGATCTTACTCCGGATCAGTCGAACTATGCTGAAATAACCGGGGGAGGGGATCTTTCATTCCAATATACTCCGCAGGGTGATATGGTGCTGAATGGAAGATATACTTTTTCGGAAGGTGTCATTAATTATTCACTTCCCGTTATTCCACTGAAAGAGTTCAATATACAAGAAGATAGTTATGTCCAATGGGATGGAGAGGTTTTGAATCCGCTTTTGAATGTGCGTGCTACCGAGCGCATGCGCGTTTCAGCCAAAACAGCCGGATCTTCTACTCCTCAAATGGTTAACTTCGATGTCGGTATCGATGTACGAGACAGACTGGATAATATGCAACTGGAGTTTACCATATCTGCTCCGGAAAATATGGCTATTGAAAACGAGTTGGCATCCATGGGCCCCGAAGAACGGTCGAAGCAGGCTGTCGCTATGATGATAACCGGGTCTTATCTTTATGGAGGAGGTACCGGTGATGGTATGAATCTTAGTGCGACGGACGCCTTGAACAGTTTCCTGAACAGCGAGATCAATAACATTGCAGGAGATGCGTTGAAAACCATCGATATTTCCTTCGGCATGGATACGTATGACGATGCGTCCGGATCACAACGCCGCGACTTCTCCTTCCGTTTCTCCAAACGTTTTTATAACGACCGCATCAGGGTAGTAATAGGAGGGAAAGTATCTACCGGAGAGGAAGTTACCCAGAGCGAACAAACGTTCCTTGACAATGTTTCGGTTGAATACCGTCTGGATCCCGCGGGTACTAAGAATGTAAAGGTATTCCACGATATAAATTATGAAAGCCTTCTGGAAGGCCAGGTAAGGGAAACCGGTGCAGGTATCGTGTTCCGCAAAAAAGTAAGGAGATTGCGGGAATTATTCGATTTCAGAAAAAAGAAAGTAGAGCCGGTAGATGATGAAGAAGAAACCGAAGAAGCTCCGACGCCAACCGAAACGCAGGAAAATGTAGAAAATGAACAACAAACATCTAATAATGAGTAGATATCATAACATATATAAGCAAACAATTCTTACGGTCCTCATAAGTGGTTATGCGTTACTTTTATTGTTTACGGGATGTTCAACGACAAAGAATCTCCCGGAAGGAGAAGTATTATATACAGGAATAAAAGATATAGAGGTAGCTGATCCACAGCAAAGCACGGCTTATGACGAGGCCATGCAGGAGATAGAATCAGCCTTATCTTATCCGCCTAATAATTCGCTGTTCGGAAGTTCGAAAATACGCTTTCCTCTTCCGGTAGGTTTATGGATATACAACGCGTTTGTAAATAAAAAAGGAGCGGTGGGCAAGTGGATATTTAACAGGTTTGCAGCAAAGCCTGTCTTTATAAGCACGGTAAATCCCGAAGTAAGGACCGCCGTAGCCGGAAACCTGTTGCGTGAAAACGGTTACTTTGACGGTACGGCTTCATTCGATACTATTACCGATAAGAAAAATCCCCGGAAAGCGAAGATCAGTTATAGCCTCGAAATGAATCATGGATATGCGTACGATAGTATCCGGTATATGCGGATGAGGCATTTCGCGGATACGCTTATCCAAGCGACGCTTGACGAAACAGTTCTTCATAAAGACGATCAGTTTAATGTGGTTAAGTTGGAAGCGGAAAGACAGCGTATCTCTAATTTGTTACGGAATAACGGATTTTATTATTTCAGGCCTAATCATATCGTATACCAGGCAGATACGCTGATAACGCCGGGTAAAGTATGGCTGCGTGCCACACGGGCAGATGGTTTACCATGGAACGCCCTGCGGCCTTACCGTATAGGAAATATATCTGTCAATATGAACGGGTACGATAATGAACTCCCTACTGATTCTATTTTGTATAAAGATATGATGATCTATTACCAGGGAAAATTACGTGTCCGGCCTGCTATATTATATAACCGGTTCACATTCAAACCGGGCGACCTTTATAAACAGGAAGCCCAGCAACGTACGCAAACAGGTATCTCCCGTTTAAGTATCTTCCGGTATGCGGAATTTCAATATACACCACAAGATACATCACGCAGGAGCCGCAACAACCTGCTCGACTTGCGGGTAAATACAGTTTACGACCTTCCGTATGATGGAGAACTGGAAGTGAATGTAACGGCCAAGGACAATAATTATGCGGGACCAGGAGCAATCTTCAGCCTGACCAGGCGGAATGCTTTTAGAGGCGGCGAAACATTAGGCCTGCAGTTGCGGGGAAATTATGAATGGCAAACCGGTAACCGTGCAGATGGTAGCTCATCGAAAGTAAACAGCTATGAGCTTGGGTTGAGCTCAACACTTACTTTCCCGTTTATCCTTTTCCCGGGATTTATGTATCGTGATTTGGTACAACCTTC
This sequence comes from Tannerellaceae bacterium, assembly GCA_032058265.1. Lineage (GTDB taxonomy): Bacteria > Bacteroidota > Bacteroidia > Bacteroidales > Tannerellaceae > DFXE01. The sequence goes on along the minus strand of DAMCDT010000001.1, from coordinate 5,760 downwards.
CAGTACGACATTCCGTCTGTCTGCTGACCTATTGAACAGAGCACGGTTCTTCCGGATGTATTCTTTTGGCGGAAGTATGACATACGACTTTCGTCCAACCATCAATACACGTCATTCCATAACAGTTTTCAGGCTTAATTATAATAAACTGAATCCTACGGATACTTTCAAAACGATTGCCGATCAGAATAGGGGACTTTATATGAGCCTGCAAGACCAATTTATACCGGCTATGGGTTATACGTTCACCTATGATAATAGTATGACAGCCGATAGGAATACTTTTTGGTGGCAAAGTTCTGTAACACAATCTGGAAACATAATCGGGGGTATTTATGCACTAGCCGGGAAGAAATTTAATGAAGAAGGTAAAAAACTTTTCAATAACCACTTCTCACAGTTTATAAAAGGAACGTCGGAAATCCGTTACAATTTCCGTATCGACCGTAACAACAGGCTGGTTGCCCGTGTAATGGCAGGAGCTATCTATAGTTATGGTAATGCGCGGGTTGCTCCATATAATGAACAGTTCTATGTCGGTGGCGCAAATAGTATCAGGGCGTTTACGATCCGTAGTATCGGTCCGGGACGTTATCAGTCACCACTCCTGGCAGATGGGACAGTTAATCCGTATGCCTATATAGACCGTACAGGCGATTTGAAATTCGAAGCCAACCTGGAGTACCGTTTCAATATCGTAGGCGATCTGAACGGAGCTGTCTTTCTGGATAGTGGAGGGATCTGGCTGATCCGTAAAGACGAAAGCCGTCCCGGCGGGCAATTAAAAAAAGGTAAGTTCTTCAACGACCTGGCAACAGGAACAGGTGCAGGACTGCGTTACGACCTCGACTTCCTCGTGGTGCGCGTCGATGTAGGGTTAGCCATGCACGTTCCTTATGAAACAGACAGGGGAGGATACTTCAACATCAATCCTTTCAAAGACAAAGGCGGCTGGAGCTGGCACCTGGCAGTAGGGTATCCGTTCTGATATTTAACTATTATCAGAAATTATAAGCGTACCCTATCGTCAGTAAGGATGTGTTGGTGGTAGGACGGTTAAGGGCCGAACGCCACTGGAAATTATATGCCAGTGTTATACTATGCTTTTTATAAGGCGAATAGGAACTGTTCAACCTGAAGAGGAACACCTCGTTCTGCTTTACCCCTTCCAGATTGCCGGTATTATAGGATAGGGAACCACCCACCATAACTTTCTTTTTAAATAACCGGGAAGAAACGCCAAGCGTAGGTCCCCATGTAACCGTATTCCCGTTAAGTATTTTACTGTTATTAAAATTCATGGCGCCATTCAGCGTTAATCCCGTTTCAATAAAGGTCCATGCATAAGACCCGGACGCATTGATCATTTCGGTAACACTTCCCGGATGGTAAACACCTCCCTGTTTATTGGCTGCATCCTGGTAGGAAAAGTTCATATTAAGGTTATGAAGCTGTGTTTCCGACTTTTTCGTTATGATGTTCAGGTTCATGTTGGCTGATTGGCTGAGCTGAACGAAATTAAGTGTATCCAGTTTGTCCAGAACATGCTCCTGATTGATCAATTCAAAATTTGAGCGTACATTCGTGTGTGTCTGGAAGTTTGAATATGAAACGTTTGCATTTACACGTTCGCTGAATGCCGCTGTCAGGTTGGCCGAACCGATTATCCTGGATGAGGCGCTGGCTTTGACTGAAGCCAGGTCGTCATGCTCATATCCGATGCTGAGGGTCAGGCTCATTTTATTCTCCCAAAACGACTGGTATGCATTCAGGGTGATATTTTCCAGGTCATTGGTAAAATAATAGGCTCCTAAAGTATGATATCCCGGATCGATACGTTCATATCCCACGCCAAAACGATTATTTTCTCCTACATAGCTCAGTTGTGCCTTAAAAGCATGGTAATTGGTAGTCGTCCTTTCTTCCCCGTGGAAACGGGTATCCGTTGTCAGCCTGCTAAAACCATATTCGCCGCTCAGTTCAATGAAACGAACCGGACGTAACAGGAATGAAACGCTTCCGGCAATGTTTTCCATAGGGGTAATGCCCAGGCTGTCCGGTGCAAATTCAAGGGAAGACGCCACATCTTTGGCATTTAACATATTGATCGAAACCTGGTATTTGTCAGCAATCCTTGCTGCCTTTATGCCATAAGCCATCCGTTTGTAGTTAGGCAGGAAGGCAGGCTGCGCCTCGTCATATTCTACCGCTTTCAAAAGTCTTCCGTACATAGCGGCAAATTCCCATCCGTCGGGAGCCAGTTCAACGCCGGCCCCGGTGAACATGTGTCCGTTCAGTGTATATGGTGAAAATGTCATCGATACGTCTCCAAAGTGTCCGGTGATCCATTTATAAGAAGGATGGATACTAAGCCTGTTCGGACTGGCCGGAAGTTTATAACTCGTCCCCGAATTAGTGAGGCTGAATGAAAAAGGCAGGTTTACCAATCCGTACAGGTTCAGGTTAATATTTCCGTTCAGGTAATAGGTGAAGGGATCACGTCCTTCCGCTCCATTCCCGCCGTTCACTACAGAATTAGCGGAGAAGCCGCCTGTCAGTTTCAGGGGATTACCTTTTCCAAACATATCTTTTACCTCTTCAATACGGAAACTCTGCCCGTACAGAGCCGGGCATGTTAAGAGTAAGAAGAAGAGTAGAGGTATTCTTTTAATCATTTTTCTGCACTTTAATATCCACTGTTATATAAGAGTCATCTTTGCCTTTCGATACCATTTCTTTCACCAGAATAGCCCCTTTCCTTCCATCACCCGTTTCAAATAATACGACGCGCGGTAAGCCTTCGTTATCGAATGCTTCGTCTATATAATTCGTCCAGGTAGTAACCGATAAGCCCAAAAGGCTTTCATCCGTGGACATGCTGTTGAAATGGCCGGGCGACAATGTCTGCAACGCTTTCTCAGATTTATTAATAAAGGTGACCGGAAGGGCGTCAGGTATTGCCGGGAAAGAAGTTTTATCCTGTACGGCATCGGGCGAGACAAACAAATTATAGGTAAAACCCGTATTTAACCCGAAATAAATGATATCGATCAGCGGGCCGTTACTCTCATCTATTTCGGATGCCTTAAACAGCCTCCGTAATTTCGTGGAATAATGGGTCCCGTACATTTCACCCGCCGTATTGATCCCCATACGTATATCTTTATGCGTCCGCAAATTTGTATTGGCTTTCACTGTAATTTGTTGCGACAACCTCTTACTCTCTTTTCCGTTGGATACTTCCAGGTAAACCGTATACCGGCCTGCTTGCGGGAAATAAATATCCGTGCCTACGGCTTCCGGATGGGTTATGGTAGCGCCTTCGCATGTCCACAATAAGGTTTCCACTCCCTGTAGATGCGTATCGAAAGTTGCCCGTACAGGCGCTTCCATATCATCTTCATCTTCCAAAGAGGGGATAATGGTAAAAGAAGCATCCAGTGGCTCACGTACGGTGATAACTTCCCTGCTGGTAAATTCGGCGCTGCCGTTTTCCGCGGTAAGCGAGATGGTATATGTTCCTTCCCGGCTATATGTTACCGGAGGAGGATCAGCACCTTCGTATGTTCCCGGTTCTCCTCCTTCAAACGTCCATGTATAAGAAGTACCACCTTCCGAGAGATTGGTTATATGGAATACGGCAGGAGCATAGTTATTTACTTCTGCCTCCACTTTAAAAGAGGCGCTTACGGCATTGTCTACCCGTATTGTATATGTTTTGCTTTTTCTCTCCCCGTCGTTCCAGGCATCCAGGGTGATGGTATGTTCACCCGGTTCGGTAAACGTAACAGTGCCAGGGTCTTTCTGTGAGGAAGTTGCCGGCTCTCCGCCTTCGAACGTCCACTCAAAACCGTCAGCCCCTTTGGTCAGGTTCTCGATAGCCACATGCAAGGGTGAGGTATAGTTATTATCCTTCACATGAAGGACAACGTCTATACTCACGGGTATTGTCTGCTCTTTATGGCATCCCCAGATCAGGACAAAAAAGAGAAATAGCAATTGTTTTTTCATTTGGTTAATAGCTTGTTTTAAAAATCTATTCAATTAACATATTTACATACGGGTTGGAACTTTCAATTAATTAGGTCAGTTAGAAGCATAACGGCACATATACAAATCCTGAAAAAAATGGAAGATAAGCATCCGTCCGTAACCATACTTGCCGTTATCTATCTCTTCCAGTACCGAAGGACAGTCTGACGCTATTTGCTTAAGCTGTTCGTTTGTCTCTTGTTTGTTGATCTCAGTAATTACACCACTCTCTTTTTCTTGTATAAGAATGTCATTACCAGAAAGATACAAAGCCATACGAGGCATATCTACTGCACGATAAGCTAATGCGGTTTTCTTTTTAGGCTTGTTCCCAAATAAGTTTTTGCCCAAAGCAAAGGCATCTAAAGCTCCGTCGGAAGTAACTATATCTGCTTTGGCGGGAGTATGCATATATTCTATTTTGCAATAATATTCATCATAATCGGGATCATTTTCATTGATTACCTGAAACGATTGTATATCTTTTTCTTTGTACACTTTACTCTTGTTTTTACCTTTTTCTACGTAATAGTGTCTTATCGTTTTACCATCCAGATTGGCAATATTCCCTTTCTCTACATATCCGTCTATCGTCTCTCTGAATTCGATACGGAAGTCTCCCTCAAGTACTTTACCATCAGTGAGTGTAAGGATACCTTGCACATTTACCCGTTTTTCAAAATCTTCGGCTGCTGCTTTGACAGCAGCTTTGTTTGCCGCCATTATTTCGGTAGCCTGTTTTTGTTTAAAAGCAATCGAATGCTCACCTTCTCCTAAATAACCGTTGAGAATTAATTTATGCACGGCTTCCATTTGTACAGTTTGTATAGGTCCGGATTTATCCAGTTTGAAGATACTATCGTTGTAGGTATGGAACCAATAAACAGGAAACGCCGGACGTTCGTTATTTTCATGAATTACTGCCACCAGGTTGCCCAGATGGTCCTTTATTTTCAAATTAGCGAGAGGCAGGGAATTGCTTCTGAAATTATTTCTGGGTTTCCCATCGTCAAACTCAACGATCACTTCACCTGTGTTTTTGTTTACAATGGTGTAATCGTCTTTGCGTACCGGAGCAAAAGCATCTATCAGGCTCTGTATCTGCTGTTGTTGCACTTGTTTTTCCTGATGTGCAAGAGTATATTTATTATATTCTGCATCAACGAACTCCTGAATGGCTTTTTTATTCATCCCGTCTTCAGCCGAGAAAAAAGCATATTTC
>DAMCDT010000001.1:0-496 GCA_032058265.1 Tannerellaceae bacterium | reverse complement strand
CGAAATGGCGCTATTCATACTCAAGGTGAAATTCAGGATTTCATAATCCATTTGTGATGTTTTATCACTTAGGGAAGAGTTCACCACCAGAAAATACGCTCCGTCTTTGTCCAGCTTCGTCATGGTTAGTTTTACCCAATCGTCCGAAGCAATATCTGTATATAAATACACTTCTTCTTTCTGTTCGTTTACGGATGCTGCAAACTTAGCCACCTCTACTTTGTCAATAGACATGATACCCTTTTTCTTATCAATTTTTACTTTTTGAGCGAATACATTGCCTGCAACCAGCAATACCAATCCAAGCAGTAGAAAAAATCTTTTTCTCATTTGTTTATTCTTTTTAGAGCAATTATTTGTCATTTTTTTGATATTTATTATCTGTTTCAGATATTTCAATTGAAAGATTAATCGATTTTTGTGTATTTCGGTTTTGACCTCGTGGGTGTTGCCTTTATCATCGGTGAATGTAAAGGTATATTCCGGGTTTTGTCCG